>JAAVBQ010000044.1 GCA_014803485.1 bacterium
ATGTAGAGCTTTTCTTCCTCGTCCTTCACCAACCAGCCGTTGTCCTTGAACTTGTTGTAGTTGTTCACCACCTGCAGATACACTTCGGGCGAATGTTCGTCGGTGCCCTGGGGCAGGTCGATTTCGGCCTTGGTTACGTGAAGCAGGCTGTAGGGATTGCCTTCGCATTCCTTGCGGGCTTCTTCGGAATTGAGCACGTCGTAGGGACGGCTCGCCAATTTTTCCACAATGCTGACAGGAGGTCTGAATCCCTTGAAAGGTTTGATAATCGACATAATGCTTTATTTTTTTTGGTTATTCTCTTTAAACTGCGAAGATACGATTTTTTCGTATCTTCGCACTCCTTTCGCATCGTTTCTCCAACGGTCGAAAGACATAAGGACCCGTAGTTCAATGGATAGAATTTCAGATTCCGGTTCTGACGATAGGAGTTCGAATCTCCTCGGGTTCACCACTTTCTCCGCATGGCGGTTCTTCAGTATATTTTCAAAATGAAACAGATAGAATATAAACGGAAAGAGGGATGGAAGCCTGTATGCGTGTTGAGCATCGCCGGTTCGGACAGCGGAGGTGGTGCGGGATTGCAGGCCGACCTCAAAACCGTTTCATCCTTAGGAGGTTTCTCCGCCACAGCCGTAAGCGCCGTTACCGTACAGAACACACAGGGTGTGAAGGCGGTGTCGCCCGTGCCCGTGGAAACCGTCTGTGCACAGGTGGAGGCCGTTTGCGAAGACCTCCATCCGGACGCCATCAAGATCAGCATGCTGCCCGACGCCGCCTTGGCCGCTCCCTTGGCCGAAATTCTGAAGAAACACGCCTGCCGTCATATAGTGATCGACCCTGTGATGGTGGCCACTTCGGGCCATACCTTGGTGGAAGTTCCCGGTGTACGGAGTTTGGTGAAGCATCTCTTTCCCCTGGCCGAAATCGTCACCCCCAATCTGGAGGAAGCCCGGGTGCTGGCTGGAATCGAAATCGACAATGACGCAGCCTGCCTGTCTGCGGCAAAAAAAATCCTGCAAAGCGGGGTGAAGGCAGTACTGATGAAAGGCGGACATGCACAAGGGGAAGCGATGAAAGATCTTCTGCTCACACAACGCGCCCCCGACCGACCGCTTTGGCTCTGTTCTCCCCGCATCCATACCGCCAACCTGCATGGAACGGGCTGCACGCTCTCGGCCGCCCTCGCTTTTTTCCTGGCTTCGGGGTACAAACTCGAGGAGGCGGTTTCCGCCGCCAAGAATTATATCGACCAGGCCATCGAAGCGGCGAAAGACATGCGCTTGGGCGAAGGCTCGGGACCGGTAAATCATTTCTTCGCTCCGGTGGCCTGCACGCCCCCTCTTCCGAAGAAGCACGCCCTTTAAAACCATAACCTATGAAAATCACTTTCAACGGAAATACGGAAGAACTTTCCACCACAACCTTGACTGAACTGCTCGAAAGCAAAGGCCTTGCGGACAAGACAGGCATTGCCGTCGCCCGCAACAATACCGTGGTTCCACGCGCCGAATGGGATAAGATACGTTTGGAAGAGGGCGACAGGATTCTACTCATCGGAGCCTCCTACGGAGGATAAAAAAAGGGAGGGGCGATGCCCCTCCCTTTTCAAAACCGTTTCCTATCTATCGGATAAACGCCTTCAACAGCACCGACTGATTATCTTCCGTAAACAATCTCACAATATACATACCCGCCGCATATTCCTGCAACGGAATCGTATATTGTCCCGCAGAAGCGAATTTATCTTCGTAGAGGATTTTTCCCGTCACCGAACTGATCTGCATCCGACAGGCCTGTCCCACTTCGAGCGTAAAGATGCCCGTAGCGGAGGGGTTGGGATAAATCTTGCAATCCGAAGCCGAAAGCGTTTCAGTAGCGGTCGGTTCGGGCACGTTGAGCGTCCGGCTTACCATCTCCGAGGTATCGTCCACGAATACAGAACGGACCGAGAACATATGCATGCCTGCCGGTACTTTTTCGAAGATATATTCTCCGTAATCATCCGTGTACTCTCCCTGTGTGGCAACAGGCACACTGTCTAAATAGAGGATATATCCCGCAGGCCAAACCTCAGGCTGCTGTGGTCCTTCTTTCTGCCACCAAAACATCACGTCGTTATTATCCATCACACGCACCAAATAAATATGAGGCAACCCGATCTTTTGCTTCATACGCACCTCTATATTCGTGTCTTGCATCACATTCACCCTCACGGTTGCCGTATCATATTCCGACACATAAAACTTGATCGTATAATCCACACCTTTCAAAACGTCCAGACTCACCCTTTTATTAGCAGTCTGTTTCGTCATGAGTTCAACCGCGTAGTTATCGAAAACCCAATACTTTATTGTTTTCTTGGAAGAGGTAACGATGGATATGTTCACCTTGCAGGATTCCGAACGCAAAATGAACTTTCCATCATCAACCTTGACGGCGATATAACTTTTCTCGGTTAACTCAGACCTAGTACCATGAACCTTCACCCATTGTGCATTCTCCCGATTGGAACGGGCCACCACCCAGACCTCATAATCTCCTTCTTCCACATCTTGCGCCACCGCCTCAAACTGCAGTATCTTGGATGTCGTGTAGATACCGTTGTTCGTCAATCCTCCATTCAGAGAAAGATCTTGTTCTTTGGTTATGGTCTTGACAAACTCGCCGTCTTGATACAGGGCCAAAGCGATTGTACCATCAAAATCCGCCGCCGTCCAATTGACCAACCCCGAAGTCAGCCGTACATCCAATTTCTCTACGGTGTCTCCAGTTGACTTACCAAACGCCCTGATGGCATTGACCGTTGTAATTCTATAATCATCGGACAGGCGCTTGCCCGAAGCGTTGGGTACCATATTATACAATACAAATTGTGATTCGTTGTATGCACCCTCTCCTGCACCGATTCCCCCCCCATCCGGGTCGAGAACCTGTATCAGGAAGAAACCGTCGAAATTTCTCTTTCCTAAATCGCCCCAACCCCAGTTTATATGGAAATAATTCGCACTATCGTAGCCATCGCAGACAAAAGCATGACCGCCGCCTTTACTCTGTCCCGTATAATAGAGAGGTATCATGCTGTCCAATGATACCTTGAGCATGGAAATCCACTCCATGTCATTGTCATACGAACTGCGTGAACGTACACTGGTAAGACTGTCATAGCGCAAATGTCTTACCGCCGACAGCAATGCCCCATTAATGGTAGCTCCGCTTGCATCGGAAGAATAACTCATCGAAGCCCCGTAGCCTGCGTCACACATCAGGAGGGCAATGGCGGTATCCTGCTCTTTGGTAGACGAAACGTCGGCACCTTCGTAGGTAGGTAGAATCTGGCTCCAATCATAGAAACTCTGCGAAAGATCGGCTTTAATCCGTCCTCCATTACCCGAATTATAGTTAATATCTCCCCTACCTTGCGCGGGATATTCATAATACTTGGCGATGGAGACGATGGCCGTGGCCACACAACCTACCACACACTGTTTTCCATTCGTATTATCAATAGGACAGAGCAAGTTATAGGGAGCGCTTTGATTGTAGCTGATATCCCCGAGTAAAGGCGCCACGACAGGTGTCCCGTGCGATTCAGGACCTGTTTTACGCGCCGGTACATTCATTTGGGAGGCCAACTGCACCTGTTCTTCGTAGAAGCCCAGCCAATAGCGTACATTGTCGGGCAGGTTCTCCATATCGAACGCTCCGGTTTCGGAATAGGCCAGTACGTTGCGCACGGTGTTGTCGTCGCCCGACACAATCACGAAACCGTTGCCTTCCCCTACATTAAAAATGTAGTAAGGCACAAAACCGTCCGATTTGGTGGATTTGGGATACACGCAGGTCAGGATATCCCCTTTGGCGGCACTACTTTGCCAATCGCAGAACTCCCGTGCGATTCTTTTTGCCGAACCGAGATTCACGGGGGCCGCGTGGAGCCAAGTGAGCGAGAAAACGCTCAACAACACTCCGACAAACAATTTCTTTTTCATACTTTACGTAGTGTTTGTTATTTACTATAATCGTAAAATCCCTTTCCCGTCTTGCGTCCCAACTCTCCGGCCCGCACCATTTTGCGGAGCAGGGGATGCGGACGATATTTGGGATCACCGAACTCGGTGTAAAGGACTTCCATAATCGAAAGACATACATCCAACCCGATAAGGTCGGCCAATTCCAGAGGGCCCATGGGATGGTTGGCACCCATCTTCATGGCCGCGTCGATTTCGTCGCGCGAGGCCACACCGTCGGCCAAGATGCCGACGCCTTCGTTAACCATCGGAATCAGAATGCGGTTGACAACAAAACCGGGGGCTTCGTTCACACTCACCGGCTCCTTGCCTATAGCCTTGCAAAGTTCTATCGTCTTGTTATTGACATCATCTTCCGTCAACTGTCCCTTGATTACCTCCACCAACTTCATCACCGGCACGGGATTGAAGAAGTGCATGCCGATGACTTTGCCGGGACGCGAGGTGGAAGCGGCCACCTGCGTGATGGACAACGAAGATGTATTGGTAGCCAAAATGGCATCGGGCTTGCAGACTGCATCCAACTCCTTGAAGATGGCCAATTTGGTAGGCATATCTTCGGCAATGGCCTCGATCACCACATCGTAGTCCTTGCAATCTTCGTAGCGCAGACTGGTGGTGATATGCTTCATACAAGCGTCTTTGTCGGCCTGCTGCATCTTGCCTTTCTCCACCATGCGGGCCAAACGTTTGTCTATAGCCCCCATAGCCTTGGAAAGCGATGCCTCCGAACGGCCTTTCATCAAGACATCATAGCCTGCCTGCGCAAAGGTCTGGGCAATGCCGTTGCCCATCGTACCATTACCAATAACACAGATTTTCATATTTTTATAAATTTTTATATCCGAAATCGGGTTTACGTTTTTCCAAAAAGGCCTGCATACCCTCCTTTTGGTCGGGCGTGGCGAAGCATAGACCAAACAAATTGGCTTCTATGGAGATGCCTGTCTCTATATCGGTTTCTATGCCCCGGTTTATAGCCTCCTTGGCATAGCGTACCGCCGTCCGCGACCGCGAGGCGATTTTCCGGGCCGTCTCCATAGCCTCGTCCATAAGCTTTTCGGGCTCCACCACCTTGTTGAACAATCCAATACGAAAAGCCTCCTGTGCGTCTATGATATCGGCGGTATAAATCAACTCTTTGGCCTTGCCCATACCCACAATGCGGGGCAGGCGCTGGGTACCCGAGAAACCCGGCGTGATGCCCAGCCCCGTTTCGGGTTGACCTATCTTGGCCTTCTGCGAAGCGATGCGCAGGTCGCAGGCCATGGCCAGTTCGCAACCGCCGCCCAAGGCAAAGCCGTTCACGGCCGCAATGGTAACTTTCGGCAAGGTTTCCAACATACGGAACACGCGGGCGCCGAGCTCCCCGAAAGCTTTGCCTTGGGCGGCGTCCATCCCCGACATCTGCGCGATGTCGGCCCCCGCCACAAAAGCCCTACCACTTCCGGTAACAATCAGCACACGCACCTCTTCGTCGCGCGCCACTTCCTGCAAAAAAGCCTCCAACTCGCCGAGAACCTCGCTATTGAGTGCGTTCATTTCGGCGGGACGGTTGAGGGTGAGAAGCAGGATTCCGTCCTGTTTCTGCGTAAGTAAGAACTTATAAGTGTTCATGGTTTTCACTCCCGTTATCGCAAATATAAGAATTTCGGAACAAATCCTGCGTTTTGACTACTTTTGCATCCTAAATAAAGTAAAGAACAGATGGAAGCCGTAGAGACGCAATTGGTCCGGTTGGTTGTGAAAGCCGCATCGGAGTTATTCGGAATGCAAACAGAAGAATCCTCCGTACAAGTACAGAAAACCGACAAGAAATTTGAGGGCGACCTTACGTTGGTGGTCTTTCCTTTTGTGAAAGCCGCCCGCAAGAGTCCCGAAGAAACGGGCCGGATGATCGGCGAATATCTGCAGGCTCACTGCCCCGACATAACGGCGTTCAATACCGTGAAAGGCTTTCTGAACCTTTCGGTGAGCGATGCCTACTGGGTGAAATATTTGGACACACTTCGCAAGGCGGGTGCGCCCGAAACGCAGGATTCCAAACCCGTGGTTATCGAATATTCCTCGCCCAACACCAACAACCCCCTGCATTTGGGGCATATCCGCAATAACCTGCTCGGCTGGTCGGTAGCCGAAATCCTCAAGGCCAACGGCTACGCGG
>JAAVBQ010000045.1 GCA_014803485.1 bacterium
ATGGCAGCAGAAGAACAACCTAAGATTATTTTCTCGATGAATCGGGTGAGCAAGATTTACCCGCCCAACAAACAGGTACTGAAAGATATATGGCTCTCTTTCTTTTACGGAGCCAAAATCGGTATCATCGGTCTGAACGGTTCGGGTAAGTCCACGCTTCTGAAAATCATCGCCGGCATCGACAAGAACTATCAGGGCGATGTGGCGTTTTCGCCGGGCTATACGGTGGGTTATCTCGCGCAGGAACCCGAACTCGACAACAGCAAGACTGTCAAGGAAGTGGTACAGGAAGGCGTGCAGGAAGTGGTGAACCTGATGAAAGAATACGAAGAGGTCAACAACCGCTTTTCCGAACCGATGAGCGACGAGGAAATGAACAAGCTTATCGAACGGCAGGGCGAACTCACCGAGCTGCTCGACCAGCACGATGCCTGGGAACTCGACGCCAAGCTGGAACGCGCCATGGACGCGCTCAACTGCCCCGACGCGGACGCTTCGGTGGCCACTCTTTCCGGAGGGGAACGCCGCCGCGTGGCTTTGTGCCGCCTGCTGTTGCAGGAACCCGATATTCTTCTCCTGGACGAACCCACCAACCACCTCGACGCCGAATCCATTCAATGGCTGGAAGCGCACCTTCACCAGTATAAAGGCACCGTCATCGCCGTTACGCACGACCGTTACTTCCTCGACAACGTGGCCGGCTGGATTCTCGAACTCGACCGTGGCGAAGGCATCCCCTGGAAAGGCAATTACAGCTCGTGGCTCGAACAGAAGACCAAACGCCTCGAACAGGAAGAAAAATCGGAGTCCCGCCGCCGCAAGACCCTCGAACGCGAGTTGGAGTGGGTGAGAATGGCGCCCAAGGCACGTCAGGCCAAAGGAAAAGCGCGTCTGAACGCCTACGAGAAGATGCTCAACGAAGACAGCAAGCAAAAGGAAGAACGCTTGGAAATCTATATTCCCGACGGGCCGCGTTTGGGCACAAACGTTATCGAAGCCGTGCACGTACGCAAGGCTTTCGGCGACAAGGTGCTGTTCGAAGACCTTAACTTCAAGCTGCCCCCGGCCGGTATCGTGGGCGTTATCGGGCCCAACGGCGCGGGCAAGACCACCTTGTTCCGCCTTATCATGGGCTTGGAGAAACCCGATGCGGGCACCTTCGAAGTAGGTCCTACCGTTAAATTGGGCTATGTGGATCAGCAACACGCCAGCATCGACCCCGAAAAGACCGTGTGGGAAGTGATTTCGGAGGGCAACGAACAGATTTCTTTGGGAGGCCGCCTCATCAACTCGCGTTCCTATGTGTCGCGCTTCAACTTTGGCGGTGCCGACCAAGGCAAGAAAGCGGGCGTGCTTTCGGGCGGTGAACGCAACCGCATGCACTTGGCATTGGCCCTGAAAAGCGAAGGCAACGTGCTGCTCTTGGACGAACCCACCAACGATATAGACGTAAACACACTCCGCGCCATCGAAGAAGGCTTGGAATCCTTTGCGGGCTGCGCCGTGGTGATTTCGCACGACCGTTGGTTTCTCGACCGCATCGCCACGCATATCCTCGCCTTCGAGGGCGACGGACAGGTCTATTTCTTCGAGGGCGGTTACACCGAATACGAAGAAAACAAGAAGAAACGCCTCGGCGATACACAGCCCAAGCGGTTTAAGTACAAAAAACTCATGGAGTAGAACACAAGCAAAGCCGGGGCGAACGCTCCGGCTTTTTTTTCGCGGCATCTGTAATTTTTTAACCCCCTCTCTTGTCTAATGGGCAAAACGCACGACGTTATGGACGAACAGGAATTTACCCGTTTGGTGCGGGAACAGAAAGAAACGATATACACCGTTTGCTATATGTTCTCCGACAATCCCGACGAGGTGAGCGATCTCTTTCAGGAAACCTTGGTGAACCTTTGGCGCGGGTTCAGGAAATTCAGGGCGGAGAGCAGCATCCGCACCTATGTGTGGCGCATTGCGCTCAACACCTGCATCAATGCCGACGCCAAGAAAAAACGCCGTCAGAAACACGAAACGCCCTACGATATGCGGCAGCTCGAACCGGCTCTGTTCGAAAGCGATAAGGCGCAGACCAAACAGGCGTGCATGCTGCATGGCAGGATAAAAAAGCTGGGCTTTTTCGACCGCGCCATCGTGTTGCTTTGGCTCGAAGATCTTTCGTATGAGGAAATCGGTGCCATTGTGGGCATTTCGGCAAAGAACGTGGGCGTGCGGCTGTTCCGTATCAAGGAAGAGCTCAAGAAAGACAATCTCAACAAAAACATATAGATATGAAAACCGTGGAAGCTCCTGAATTAGAATTTATACAAATAAAAGCAGAATTGCAAGCCCTCAAGCAACTCGTATCGGAAAATATGCAGCTGAACGAGTCCGCCATTCGTCGGGCCATGCAGCGCAAAGCCGACGAAATAAACTGGTTCGCCATGCGCATCATTATAATGTGCTTGATTATGATGTGTTGCATGCCCACTATTTTCTACAAATTCTATCATGTCGCCACCGCGTTCATCCTTGCTTCCGAACTGATGATGCTGATTTGTATCGTTGCCACCGTGGTGATGCACGCCTCCGTGCGCTCGCTTGATTTCGCACACGGCAACTTGGTGGATGTGGCCGACCGCATGAGCCGTTTCAAACGTCAGTACGCCCGTTGGCCCCGCATCGGTATTCCGATGGTAGCCTTATGGCTGGGCTGGCTCATGTATGAAATCTATACCGGCATGGGCTATGAAAATCAGGAATTCTTCTTTCTCTGCACCGGCCTCCTGTGCGGTGCCGTTCTCGGAGGCTCCATCGGGTTCCGCATGAACCGCCGCATGGTGCGCAAAGCCGATGAAGTTTTGGAAGAAATCAGGCTTCTGGAACGATAACTAGTCCATATCTTGTCAGATTGTTGTATATTTGCTATTCAGGTTTTAGACCCAAATACAACAACCATGACCATAGAGATTTTGGAAGGTCAGTCAGACCGCTTGTACTCGCTGGTGGCACCCTTGGTGATGAACCGCGACGTATTGCGCCAGAACAACAATTATCCCTTTTGGACCTCGCCGGCCCATATCTGGTTTGTCGCCTTGAACCAGAAAAATGAAGTGATGGCTTTCTTTCCGTTGGAAGTGAACGGAAAGAAAGAGGCCAGAATCAACAACTACTACATGAAAAGGGCAAGAAGAGATGTCTTTTATGCCTTGATGGACGAGGTTTTCGCCTATTGCCACCGCAAATATACGTTGACTGCCGTGGTGCTCATGCAGCATAGGGACCTTTTCGAAACCGCCGGTTTCCAGACCATGAAAGAATGGAAACTGTACGTCAAGATGGGATACGCCCAAAAGAAACGTGCCGGTAGGAGATGAACGTTTCGATTCAGCCGGACGAGCGGAGCCGAACGGGTTCGAGCTCTGCCGAGGCGCAGAAACGTGCCTTGAAAAGGAACGTCTACGAGCTGGCGCAGGAGCGGTTCAAGATAATCTTTGAAACGTTCGACAATATCTATCTTTCTTTCTCGGGAGGGAAAGACAGCGGTGTTCTGTTGAACCTGCTGGTGGACTATATGCGCAGGAACGGCATCACCCGAAAGATAGGCATTTTTCATATCGACTACGAGATACAATACAGCCAGACTTTAGACTACGTAGAAAAGATTCTGCAGGACAATGCGGACCTCTTGGAAGTGTATCGCGTCTGCGTGCCCTTCAAGGTGCAGACCTGCACTTCGATGCACCAGCAATACTGGCGGCCTTGGGAAGACGACAAAAAAGACATTTGGGTACGGAAGATGCCCAAGGGATGTCTTACGTGGAAAGATTTTCCGTTCTACAACACGGATATGTGGGACTATGAGTTCCAGGCCCGTTTCGCCGCATGGATCCACCACAAGAAAAAGGCGAAGCGCACGTGTTGCATTATCGGAATCCGCACGCAGGAAAGTCTGAACCGTTGGCGGTGCATCTACAACAATCCCAACCGTTTCTTGGGAAAACGCTGGATACGCCAGTGGCCGGGCGGAAAAATCTGCAACGCCTATCCCATCTACGATTGGCTCACCGCCGATGTCTGGACGGCGAACGGCAAATTCGGCTGGCCCTACAACCGACTCTACGACCTGCTGTATATGGCGGGCGTTCCCATCGAAAGCCAGCGCGTGGCGAGCCCCTTCATTTCGCAGGCCATTTCCAGCCTGCACCTCTACCAAGCCATAGACCCCTATACATGGGGCAAGATGGTGGGGCGTGTAAACGGCGTGAACTGCGCCGCCATCTACGGCAGAACCTCCGCTTTGGGTTGGCAGAACGTCAAGCTGCCCAAGGGCCACACATGGGAACAGTATATGTATTTCCTGCTTTCCACCCTGCCCGAAGAAACACGGCGCAACTACTTGGAAAAGCTTTCGGTAAGCGTTCGTTTCTGGCGCGAAAAGGGAGGAGTCCTCGCCGACAATACGATTTCGAAGCTGCAAGAGTCGGGCATTTCCATGCAGGTGGAGGAAAAGAGCAACTACCGCACCACCAAAAAACCCGTCAAGATGGAATATCTGGACGATATTTCCATTCCCGAATTCAGTCAGTTACCCTCTTTCAAGCGCATCTGCATCTGTATTCTCAAAAACGACCACGCCTGCAAATACATGGGTTTCGCCCCCAACAAGATGGAAAAGACGCGGCGCAAGAAAATCATGGAAAAGTACAAATCCTTACTCGAGAAGAAAAATGGAAAGTAACTATAAAAGCCCTGTATACGAGGTCCGTGCCGTACCTATCGAAAAGATTGTGGCGAACAGCTACAACCCCAATATCGTGGCGCCTCCGGAGATGAAACTGTTGGAACTTTCCATCTGGGAAGACGGCTACACTATGCCGTGTGTATGCTACTACGACAAGGAACGCGATGTATATGAATTGGTGGACGGCTACCACCGTTACATGGTGATGAAGAAATCCAAACGGATTTACGAGCGCGAAAACGGAATGTTGCCGGTAACGGTTATCGATAAGGATATTTCCAACCGTATGGCCTCCACCATACGCCACAACCGCGCCCGAGGCACGCACAATGTGGAACTGATGAGCGAAATTGTGGCTGAGCTCACCAAGGCGAATATGTCCGATGCATGGATTCTCCGGAATATCGGCATGGACCGCGATGAACTGCTCCGGCTCAAACAGATAACGGGTATAGCGGCCTTGTTTGCCAATCGCGAGTTCAGCGACGGCCTGCAGAACTGCGGCGAAAACGACCCCACCGACCTCGACCATGATGTCTATTAGGAACACGCTTTTTGTTCTCCTGTGGGGGCTGCTTGCGCTTCCGGCCATAGGTCTTGCCGCACCCTCAACCGCTCCCCGCGACAGTCTGCACGCCGTTCAGAAAGACAGCCTGCGGGCCGTCCGCAAAGCCCAAAAAGACAGTCTTCCCAAAGATAACTTCTTTACCCGTCTCATCCACGGTCAGATAGACCGGACCTTCCAAAAGAAAATCGACCATACGGAAGTGGCGTATCCCTCCTACAGCAACGAAGGTTTCTTCGGTTTGGGCGCCATGGCCTCGCTGCTCTTCCGTCTCGACCGCACCGATTCGCTCATGCAGGCCTCCGATGCCTCCATTCTGGTATTGGCGATGTTGCGCGGTTTCTTTCATGTGGGCGTGGACGGCAACATTTTCTTTCCCGGCCGTCGGCACAGGCTCCACTACGAGATTTCCTATTGGCGCGAGCGCCCCAAGTTCTGGGGCCTCGACTATGCCTCCTGCGTTTCGCAAAAACCTATCGAAATCACCCGTAACGAAATAGAGCTGAACGCTACCTACGACTATCAATTCGCCAAAGACTTCTATGTGGGTGCGGCGGTTGATTTTTCGTATAAGGTGATGAATGAAATTGCGGACAAAACCTATCTGAACGGGCAGAAACTCTCCTATATCACCACGGGTCTGGGCGCTTCGGTGCAATACGATTCACGCGACCACGTGGGCAACCCCACGAAGGGAGGGAACGTGATACTTCGCGGCATGGTCTATCCCTCTTTCTTCGGTACAAATCCGCAAACTATCTGCCGCATTACCTTTCAAGCCAACTACTATCAGAAACTTTGGAAAGGCGCGGTGCTGGCTTTCGATGCCTACACCCAAATCAATACGCCCGATGCGCCTTGGACACTGCGGGAGGAAGCCGGTGGAAAATTCCGTCTGCGTGGCTACTACGAAGGCCGGTACATCGACAACAACCTACTTTCGGTGCAGGCCGAACTGCGACAGAAACTTTTTTGGAGAATCGGTCTGGCCGCTTTCGGTGGTTTCGGAGCCCTGTTTCCCAACTTCGAAGCCTTGCGTGCGGAACATTTGCTCTACACGGCGGGCGTGGGCCTTCGCTTCGAATTCAAGCACAATGTGAACCTCCGCGTTGACTATGGTTTCGGCCGCCGCGATCCCGTCAGCGGCCGATTCACCGGCGCTTTCGTCGTTACACTCAACGAAGCGTTCTAAAACTCCTTACGCGGCCAGTACGCCGCCGTTCATAATGAGTTCCTGCGTAACAAAAACGAGGGCACCGAAGAGGTAGCCGATAAGCGCCAACCAACTGATGTTTTTGAGATACCAGATGAAGTTGATCTTTTCGAGTCCCATAGCCATCACGCCCGCGGCCGAACCGATAATGAGCATGGAACCGCCCACGCCCGCACAGTAGGCCAGGAACAGCCAGAATACGCCGTCTTGCGCGAACACACCCACTTCGGCGAGGTCGTACATACCCACCGCACCGGCCACCAAAGGCACGTTGTCCACAATCGAACTGATGGCACCGATAATCACATTGATAATATAGATATTACCCACATGGGTGTCGAGAAAGACATTCAAATCGTTCAGAATGCCCGCACATTGCAAGGCCGCCACCGCCAGCAGGATACCGAGGAAAAACAATATCGTGCTCAAATCGATATGGCTCAACACACGGGTAATGCGGTGTTTGTGATGTTCTTCCACATTCTTCTTGCGGTGATACATCAACTCGGTATAGACCCAAATCACACCCAATCCGAAAAGCACACCCACAAAAGGAGGCAGGTGTGTGATGGATTTGAAGATAGGAACGAAAATCAACGCGGCCACACCCAAAACAAAGATGATTTTCTTTTCGCTCGGTGTGATGCAGCCGGTGTTGTCCGAGGCAGAGGGAAGAATGGCGAGGTTCTTCTCGTAGTCGCTCTGCGCCTTCTGGACATCTTCGAGAGGCGAAAGTTCCCCTTTCAGGGAGAAACTCATGATGAAGGCGGGAAGCGCCACCGACGCAATGGAGGGCAGGATAAGGTTGGGGATGAGGCCTGCCGTGGTGACATTGCCTTTCACCCACAGCATGATGGTGGTGACATCGCCGATAGGCGAGAACGCGCCGCCGCTGTTGGCCGCAATCACAATCATGCCGGCAAAGATCCAACGGTCTTCCTGTTTGCCCACCAGACGGCGGAGCAACATAATCATGACGATGGTGGTGGTGAGGTTGTCGAGGATGGCCGACATGAAGAATGTGATGAAAACCAGCAGCCAAAGAAGTTTTTTCTTGTCGCGGGTCTTCACGTGGTCGGTGATGAGGTTGAAACCGCCGTGAACGTCCACAAGTTCCACAATCGTCATGGCCCCCATCAGGAAGAAGAGGATGGACGAAATATCTCCGAGATGTTCGATAATCTGCACATTCACCACAAAATCGAGCACCTTATGGCGCATACCCTCGCTGGTAAGCAGGGCCTGGTCGGTGGTTTCGGCCAGCCACGTCTGAAATTCGTGCATGGAAGGCACGATACCGGGTGCCACATACACATAACAAACCCACAGGACCATACCGGTAAGCAGGGCGATGGCGGCTTTGTCTACCTTGACAACGTGTTCCATGGCTATGAAAAAGTAGCCCAACAGGAACAACACACTCATAAAAACTAACATGGTATATAATTTTCAAAAACGGGCAAAGGTAAAATTTTTTTTAAGTTTGCAAAGAAAGAGTATTTGCGATGTCAACTATAAAAAAGTGGTTCGCGAACGCGCGGGACGTGTCGGTGGCGCAAAGCCTTCTGCCGTCCGTACTCGCCGTGGTGCTCGCCATTTCCACACAAGATTTTTGCACGTGGGCGGCCCTTTTGGCCGTGGTGGGCGTGGTGACGGCCCACATGGGCATGAACCTTGCCGACGACTATTTCGACTATCGCGTGGATATGCTCTCCGACAGGGAGAAAGTAACCCGAAAGGGTTTCCGCGCCATGCTGGTGAAATATCCCTATCTCACCGACGGCAGCGAAACCCCCGCCACGCTTCTCCGCGCCATTGCCCTCTTTTTCCTCACGGCCCTCGCCTGCGGCCTTCCCATCTTCATCCTCCGCACCCGCCAATTCGGATTTCTCACCCCCACAGGCAGTTGGGTACTCCCCGCCATCGTGCTTCTCGCCGCCCTCCTCGGCATCTTCTATTCCGCCCCCCCCCTCAAACTCGGCTATCGCGGCTGGGGCGAATGGGTCATCGGCATCATCTTCGGCCCACTGCTCATGATAGGCACCTATTATGCCGCCGCCGGCACTGTCGATTCCCTTATCCTGTGGATATCCATTCCCGTGGGGCTGCTCGTTATCAATATCCTATACACCCACAGTTTTGTAGAAAGGGAGAGCGACGCCGCCTCCAATAAAATGACTTTCGCCCGCCTCCTGCGCACCGACAAAGCCTGCCTCGCCGCCTCCTACGTGTTTAATTTCCTGCCCTTCGTCCTCATTATCACCGCCGTTGCCACAGGCTATATTCATCCCCTCTATCTCCTTGTGCTGCTGATGATACCCCGTGCGGTATGGCTGATACGCTCGCTGCACGCCTACAACTGCGGCGAAACGGGAGTCCCCGCCACGCCCTCCCGCTGGCTCGGCAGGATGATGAAAGATTGGGATGCGGTGAAAGAGAAAGGAATCGATTGGTTTCTCATGCGGTGGCTCACTGCCCGCAACATATTGAGCGGCTTTTGCCTTCTGATAGTTTTGGTGAAAGTGATACTGATGATAGTTCACGCCGCAAATTAAAGACTATGAAAAAACTGAAAGAATTTTTCTATTTGGCCATATGGTGGACGCGCGCCGTGTTTTTCGGCCGCCGCAAACCCCTGCAAAGCGTCATCTTCATTTCCGACCGTTGCAATCTTAGCTGCAAGCATTGTGCGGTCTACAATCACCGCAACCCTCAAAGCAAAACCTATGCGCAGATTCGCGAGGAATTGGCCTACTGCTATGCACAAGGATCGCGTTTTGTGGATTTCGAGGGCGGCGAGCCCTTTTTATGGCGCGGTACGGACGAAAACGGCACCGAATGCAATGTAAACGACCTCTGCCGCCTGGCCCGCAGCATGGGCTTCTTTTCGTGCACCATCACCACCAACGCCCAGGAGCCTTTCGACGGAAGCGTGGCCGACAGCATCTGGGTGTCTATGGACGGAGTGGGGGACTATCACGACCTCGTGCGCGGAAAGGGCGCCTTTGCGCGTTTGGAGAAAAATATCGCCACTTGCGGATGTAAGGATTTGAGTGCGAATATGGTGGTGAATACGCTCAATCACGAATCCTTAGTTGCCGCCATCGAATACGTCAAGCAAAACCCCTACCTCAAAAGCCTTTCCGTCAACCTGCATACCCCTTTCCCCGGCACCGAGGAGCTGGCGCTTCCCAAGCCTCTCCGCGACAAGGTGCTAGACACGGTGTTGGAATACAAGAAACGTGGCTATCCCATCATGAATTCCAAGAGCGGCCTCAAGAAGATGCGGTCTAACAATTTTAAGAAACGATGCTGGATGACCAATTTTATCTATACCGACGGCATCCGCAGCGCGCAGTGCATAGGTGCGGACATGAATCTCTGCGGGCAATGCGGTTTCTGCATGGCCGGAGAAGAAGCCTCCATTTTCGCGCTCTGTCCCGACACCCTTTTGGCCGGTCTCAAATTGAGAGCGTAAGACACTAAAAATTCTTACCTTTGCAAAGTTTTGTGCGTATTTTTAAATAAAAAACAAATAATCATGCAAAGAGACACGCAGATTTTCGACCTGATTGAACAGGAAAGAAAACGTCAGACCTCGGGCTTGGAGTTGATTGCTTCCGAGAACTTTGTTTCCGACCAAGTAATGGAAGCCATGGGGTCCGTCATGACCAACAAGTATGCCGAAGGCTATCCCGGACACCGCTACTATGGAGGTTGCCAGATTGTGGACCAAAGCGAACAGCTGGCCATAGACCGTCTTAAAAAACTTTTCGGAGCCGAATATGCCAATGTGCAGCCGCACTCCGGCGCACAGGCCAACATGGCGGTCTTCACGTGCTGCCTCAAGCCCGGTGACACCTTCATGGGCTTGGATTTGGCGCATGGCGGGCATCTTTCGCATGGCTCGCCCGTCAACTTCTCGGGTATGACCTACCGTCAGGTGGCCTATCAGGTGCGCGAAGACAGCGGCATGGTCGACTACGACCAGATGGAGAAAGTGGCCTTGCAGGAAAAGCCCAAATTGATTGTGGGCGGTGCTTCGGCCTATTCGCGTGATTGGGATTGGAAACGCATGCGTGCCATCGCCGATAAAATCGGTGCCCTTCTGATGGCCGACATCGCGCATCCCGCCGGCCTCATCGCTTGCGGTTTGCTCAACAATCCTCTCGAATACTGCCACATCGTTACCTCCACCACCCACAAGACCCTTCGCGGACCTCGCGGCGGTATCATCATGATGGGCAAGGACTTCGAAAACCCCTGGGGTGCCAAAACACCTAAGGGTGTGGTGAAGATGATGTCGCAGATGTTGGATTCGGCCGTATTCCCCGGCACGCAGGGTGGCCCGCTCGAACACGTCATCGCCGCCAAGGCCGTGGCTTTCGGCGAAGACCTCACCGAAGACTACAAACGCTATATCCAGCAGGTTAAGGCCAACGCCGCCAAGATGAGCGAAGCGTTCATGAGCAAAGGCTATAAGGTAATCAGCGGCGGCACCGACAACCACCTGATGTTGATCGACCTCCGTACCAAATTCCCCGACCTCACCGGTAAGGTGGCCGAAAACACCTTGGTGCGTGCCGACATCACCATCAACAAAAACATGGTGCCTTTCGACAGCCGCAGCGCCTTCTCCACCAGCGGTATCCGTGTAGGTACGCCGGCTATGACCACCCGTGGTCTCAAGGAAGCCGATATGCCTGTTGTCGTAGACCTGATCGATAAGATTTTGAGCGATGTGAACAACGAGGAACTTATCGCGAAAGTGCGCGGCACCGTCAACGAGATGATGTCGAACCGTCCGCTGTTCGCTTGGTAAGACAGGCGTTTCCGGAGCGTCCGGAAACATGGAAAGGGCTGTCGAAAAAGTTTGGCAGCCCTTTTTTTAATCTTTAATTCTTTTGGTATGAAGAAGAATTTTTGGGGTGAGTTTCGTGAATTCGCCATGAAAGGCAATGTGATGGATATGGCGGTCGGTGTGATTATCGGCGGTGCCTTCGGAAAAATCGTATCGTCGTTGGTGGCCGACATCATCATGCCTCTTTTGGGCTTGGTGATAGGCGGCGTCAATTTCGCCGACCTTGCATGGACGCTTAAAGCCGCACAGGTGGTAGACGGCGTGGTGACGGCACCTGCGGTTACGCTCACCTATGGCAAATTCCTGCAAAGCGCTTTCGATTTTATCATTATCGCGTTTTCTATCTTCTTGTTCATCAAACTCATCGGTAATCTCAGCCAAAAAGGTGTCGGTATCATGGCGGCGGCCAAGAAGAAAGTAGGTTGGGGCGGTAAAGACGAACCGGTTTCCGAACCGGCTCCCGAAGCGGCTTTGGCGGCCGCACCGGCTCCTGCCGCAAGCGAGGAGCTGCTCACGCAAATCCGCGACCTCCTGAAAGAAATTGCCGAAAAATAGGCCGGTTTTTTATCAGGCCTCTTTCTCAAGATACTCGGCTGCGAGCCGTGCGGCGATTTCCACCTTTTTCCAACAGGGGATGAGGTGGTAATTGCCCTCGGCATCGGGGTTGGGTGTATCTGGCCCGGCGGGCGGCAACGCGAGCAGGTCGTGGCAGTCCGTGGCTCCTGTCTGCGCCGCATAACGGTCCATCAACTCCTTGTCCAGCATATACATGGCCTTGTGTGCGGGTCGGTTGTTCTTTTCAAAGTTTCCCTTCTTCATACCCACAAGCATCTGCAAACCCGTCAGGGCCCCGCAGGTTTTCTCCACGCCGTGTCCATGTCCGAGCGCGGCACTCATCATCAAGGCTTGATGTTCCGTGAAACCGAACAAGTCAGCGAAAGCCATAACCACCGCCTGACAACAATTTCTGCCGTCCTCCTTAAAGTTTCTGACGGCGTTTTCAATTCGTTCTTCGTACATAAATTCAAGGATAAGATTGTGCAAAGGAACATTATTTTTATGATTTACAAAAATTTTTGTAAGTTTGATGCAACTTGTTTAGTGAATTCAGTTATAAAATGGGATATATAGTGAAACATATATTTGGTAGGATGCATCGTGGATTCAGACTATCGGCTATTCCCGCCCGCCTTCTTATAGGTTTATGGGCGGGGATAGTTTTCTGCGGAATTGTACAGTCGCAAAAAACATCGCTCGAAGACACGATTTATCTTTTTAACACGAATTCGGACGCTATAAGTTTGGCGTTCGAGGATACTTTACGGATTTCGTCTTTGTATGATAGTGCCGATAAAGAAGATTGGCATTATATTTATCGTTGGAACACGGGCGAAAGAACGGACGGCATACAGGTGAAATTCGAAGGGAAACGCAAGGTCTTATACATAGCTCAAAGACTCTCCGCCATACACTGGCCGGAGGAATACGATACTTTCCCCGTGACGGCGCCGCCCTACAATCGTCATATTGACCCCAAGGAAGATACGTGTATCGTATGTGCACCGAAGATGGATGCGGATACTATCATATACGAATGGTGGCATGATTTGTTTTTTAAGGAAAAATATCCGGATACGGAACGGTGTGTAAAGGCTTACAGAGGCAAGGGGTTTGAATGGGACTCCATGTCTTCTAGTTGCTTTTTTTTTGCCAAGCAACATGCATAGAGGGGAAAGATACAACAACCCCATATTGGGGTGTTCTTATAGATTTTGACAGAGAAGTCGGTCCCATCACACAAACCAGGCAAGAAACACAACGGCATGATTACAATGTATGGTCTATGCAATCGGGAACACGAATTCATGCACGCCTTCGTGATACCATCCATTTTAGGTTCCAATATCCCTCTGAATTATATCCCGAACAAAAAGGAATTGAAATTATAGACACAAAGGGAGGGGCAGAACCTGGTTCTCATACGGGTTGGACAAATATCGACTCAATAGATGTTTATTTCAAGAATAGCCTTTTCAGGCGATATGTGTATGGATGGGTGCTTTATAGGAAATATGATTTTATTTTAGATAAGTATGAGCTTAAGGCTAATGATATCTCCCATTTTATCTACTTCGGCATCAAGCCGAATGCACAGATAGAAACCGACAGCGTTTGGGTGTTCTTTCCGCAGTACCCCTACTCGAACTTAGGCGGGCGGGTGGATGTCTGCCTGCCTCCCGATGCGCCGCTGCCGTCTGCGGAAGACACCGTGCAGGTGTTCAACCTCGGGCCGTGGAACCGCGAATTGGAGTATGTGGAATACGCTTGGTTCGACGGCACGAAGGATATTTTGGGCGGGGACTCCATTGTGGGTACGGACTCGGCTTTTGCCTATTTGTTCGGGCGGATGGACAGCGTAAGCCCCGAATTGTATGCGGGGCGGGTGGTTACGCGCGTGGCGAGCGATTCACTGTGGCAGGACACTTGTGGGTGCTATGTTCCCTGCACGGACGCGGCCTGTTCTGGCTACGACACGGTGCGGATTTTCCTGCACCTGCTGCCGTCCCTGCGGGAGAATGTTTTTCTGCCCCGCGACAGCGTGCTGTGCGCGCATCTTGATTTGGAACTTCAGTTGCCCGACAGTGCCGCCGATGCCTACCGCTGTTTTTGGCTCGACA
>JAAVBQ010000046.1 GCA_014803485.1 bacterium
CCGCCACAAAGTTCTCCGCCCCCATCTGTCCCGTCTATCAGAATGTGGACGCACGGCCCTACACCGATCCCGAAAAGATAAAGGCGAATCTGATTGCGCAGCTCACCTCTCCTGTACGTTGGACGAAAATCGTGCAGAATATGCACGCCGACGGTGCCACCCGTTTTATCGAGGTAGGCCCCGGCAAGGTGCTGCAAGGATTGGTCGGCAAAATCGTGCCGGGCGTGGAAGTATTGGGCGCTGAAGCCTGCGAAATGTAAGAACGATGATGAAGAAATTATGGATTTGGTCGGTCTGCTTGTCCGTCCTGGCTATCGGAAACATATCGGAAAGCCTCTTCGCGCAAGTGGCGGAAATTAGCCCCAAAACCTATAAAATTCTGTCTGTTAGCAATCAGGAGGATGCCAATCCATTGCGGGCGGCCTTTGATAATAAAACCGTCACATGGTGGGCGCTGAATACCGCGCAGCTTGCGCCTCTTCCTGTTGTCGTGGTGCTGGAGTTGGATACCGTGCATCCGGTATGCGGCATCCGCTATCTCTGCAATCCGAACAACAGCAGCGACAAATTGCAGGACTACGCTGTCTATGTGTCGAACGACACCGCCGATTGGGGACAGGCGCAGGTATCGGGCAGTATTTTTTGGGACAGCGCTTCGGATGTGTCCGTCAAGGATTTGTCTTTCGGTGCCGTAAAGGGGCGTTTCGTAAAGATTGTGTATTTGGACAACACCAATACATGGAACCGTGCGATACAGACCTCCGAATTGCGGGTTTTGGAAGATACGCTCGCCAAGACCTTTCTGCATAACCAGTTGCTGAACATCGATTCGTTGCCGGCTGTGGTTTCTTCTTTCGATACCGTGCCTCTCGGGGCTACGGCCTCCTCGCTTCTACCCGTAAGGTTTTCTTGGATTTCGGGTCCGGCCCGTCTGCTGGAACGCGACGGCGGTTTCTTCCTGATTCCGGGCGCTACGGAAGGGCAGGTGGTGTTGGAGGTGGAACAGGAAGGCAACGGGGAATTCTATCCGGTCCGCCACAAGTTCACGGTGGAGGTGGAAAATCCCTTGCTGTATGGTCTGCGGCTTTATACACCGGTGGTGGAGTCCGAAATCATCGCCATGCCTTCCGATACCCTCGTTTATCCTCTTTGGGCGAGGGCCGAAATCGGTTCGGTCTTTAATCGTATCACCTCCATGCGCATTGAAGTGGAGGGCGAGGATGTGGTTTCGCAGTGGAACGAAAAGAACAATACCGTCCGTGTCGATTTCTCTCCGGGGCGTTATGGCGAGTTTACGGTTCGTTTCCATGCTTCGGCAAGCAATGGCAGAGATACCTCCTTTACGCGGACCATTACGGTGGACAGCGCTAAGGAATCGAGAACGGTCCGTGCCTTTGAACATATGTTGATCAATTACCCCGACCCGGGGCGTACCAACGGCGGCGTTTTCGTATTTCCGCAACATGTGGGCAGCTATCGTCGGATTACCGCAAAACTGGATATGCAATGCCCGCAGATAGAGGGCGGTTGCGACGATTGGGACAGGGTGGCATGGGTGGAAATGCAGACGCCCGACGGTCAATGGCGCGAAATTATCCGTTATACGACCGCCTACGGTGTGCCTTGCCAACACGAATTGGACGTAACCGATTTTTCTTCGTGGCTGCAAGGGGAGATACCCATGCGGATGTTTATCGATACGTGGGGAACAGGCGGTTACGATATCACGCTTGATTTTGAATTCGAACAGGGAATGCCCCAATACCTGTATAGCGGCATCATCCCTCTTTGGAACGGCAATTTCCCGTTCGGCGATCCTGCCGACCTGCAACCGCTGGATACCTTGCGCTTGGAAACTCCTGTCGGTGCGGCGGCGCTGAATCTCAAGGTGGTCACCACCGGGCATGGTTGGGGAAATAACAATACCTATAATGCCGCCGAATTCTATGAAGCCAAACATACGATTTGGGCCAATCAGACGTCTTTTGAACACACGCCTTGGATGAAGTGCAATCCCAATCCCGATGGTTGTACAGGACAACAAGGTACGTGGCAATTCAGCAGGGCCGGTTGGTGTCCGGGAGCGATTGCACCGGGCTACAACTACAATCTGACCGGACAGATAGACAGCAAGGAATTGGAAATGCGGTTTATCTTTCAAGAAGATTACATGGACCGTTGCCATCCGCACAATCCGCTCTGCAAGACCGGCACCACCTGTCCCGATTGTATGGACACCTACAACCCTCAGTATTATATCGCTTCGTATTTGATTGCCTATTACAACAAGATGTACGATTCCCTGCCCGAAGTGGCCAACGAGCAGGTGGCCTCCCGCGAGGAACTGGAGTTTTCGGTCTATCCCAATCCGGCCTCCGACCGCTTCTTTGTGCAGACCTATGGCGAAACGGGGCGCGGCGGCGTGCAGTTGTTCAATATGAACGGTGAGGTTTTGAAGAGCACCGTGTTCGACAATGCCGAACAGCTCAACCGAATAGAATTCAATGTGAGCGAATTGCCCGTGGGTTTCTACGTGTTGCGCATACAGACCTTGCATAAGAACGGGGTTCGGAAGATAATCGTGCGTTAACAGGGGGAGGAAGGATGCAGGGAAAGGCGATAAGAAACCTCTCGGTGATTGTGGCGGTGGCACGGAACGGAGCCATCGGCAAGGGGGGCGATTTGCTTTGGCACATTTCCGAAGACCTCAAGCATTTCAAGGCAGTGACAAGCAGCCACACGGTGCTGCTGGGGCGTGCCACCTATCTTTCCTTTCCCCGTCGTCCGTTGCCCGAGCGTTTCCATATCGTGTTGTCCACCACAGCTTCCGTGGAGGACCTGCAAGTGCCGGAAACCCGTCGCGGCGATGTGGTCTGCGTGCGGAATGTGGAAGAGGCTTTGCGGAACTTGCCCGCCGACGAGGAGGCGTTCGTGATAGGAGGGGGCAAGGTCTACGAGCAGTTTCTGCCCTTTTGTTCCACGGCGTATATCACCGAGGTGGATGCCGGTTTCGAGGCCGATACGTTCTTTCCGGCCTTGAAAGCCGAAGAATGGCGGGTGCAGGAGTGCGGTGAATGGCAAACCGACCCCCGCACGGCCCTGCGGTTTAGGTATATGGTTTATAAAAGATTGAATAATAAATGAAAACGGACGACCAAGAACGGAGCCTCTATCCCTTGAAGTTCTTTCCCATCTTCAAAGAAAAGGTTTGGGGCGGGGAGAACATACGGAAAGTTTTGGGTCTCAACTACGGCGATTTACCCAACTGCGGCGAAGCCTGGGTGCTTTCGGGCATGGACGGGGATGAATCGGTGGTGGCCAACGGCTTTCTGGAGGGCAATACGCTTGTCGATTTGGTCGAAGTGTATATGGGCGATTTGGTGGGTGAGGAAATCTATCGGAAATACGGTCTGCAATTTCCCTTGCTTTTCAAGTGGATTGACGCTGCACAGGATCTTTCCGTACAGGTCCATCCCGATGATGAACTTGCCCGCGAGCGCGAGGAAAGTCTCGGAAAGAACGAGATGTGGTTCATCCGCAGGGCCGAGCCGGATGCAAAACTTGTCTGCGGTTTTAAAGACGGAGTCAATCAGATGCGCTACCTCAAGGCTTTACAGGAGAACAAACTCGAGAGCGTACTGAAGACCGCTCCGGTTCATGCCGGCGATGTATTCTATATTCCCGCCGGCACCGTGCATGCCATCGGGAAGGGCATTCTTCTGGCCGAAATCCAGCAATCGAGCGACATCACCTACCGCCTCTACGACTGGAACCGTCCCGGCATGGACGGCAAACCCCGCGAGCTTCATCTCGAACAGGCTCTCAAGGCCCTTCGTTTCAGCGAGAAGGAATATCCCAACGGGGCCCCCGGCCGTTCCGATTACCACGCTCACGCCAACATGACCACCCCTTTGGTCGACACTCCTTATTTTCAGACCAACTACCTCCCCTTGATGCAAGGTATCGAAAAGGATTTCACCGGTCTCGACTCCTTTGTGGCGTATATGTGCGCCAAGGGTGCGGCGGTCATCAAGGCCGACGGCAAGGCGGTGGAAATCAAGCAGGGAGAACTGGTGCTGATTCCCGCTCTGTGCGAAATCGTGGATATCTATCCCGATACGTTGGGCTGTGAATTATTGGAAACCTATATGGGAGAATAAGATATGAACGTAGACTTGACTTTGGTTTTTTTGGGGCTTCTCGTGTTTTCCGCTCACGTGTTCGCCTCGCTCTACAACCGAAAGAAAATCCCCGATGTATTGCTGCTCATCGTTATAGGCTTGATACTCGGCCCGATTTTCGGTTGGGTATCTCCCTCCAGTCTGGGTATGAGCGGCCCCGTTTTCGTGGCCGTGACGCTGGTGGTTATCTTGTTTGAAGGTGGCACAAGTCTTTCGTTCAACGTGTTGCAGTCGGCTTGGAAAAGCACCATGAACCTCACCGTCAGCTGCTTTTTCCTATCGATGGGGCTTGTTGCGCTGGTGGGCTGGCTTTTCGGTCTTTCACCTCTGAGTGCCTTGACGTTAGGCGCCATTTTGGGCGGCACCTCCTCGGCCGTGGTCATTCCCTTGATGCGGATGCTGGACGTGAGCGAGGAGTCGCGCACGGTGCTGGTGTTGGAGTCGGCGGCCACCGATGTATTGTGTATCGTGTTCACGTTGGCTTTCATGGATGCCATGAAAATAGGTCATCTGCAAGTGGGCAATATTGTGGGCAACATTCTTTCTTCCTTTATTCTGGCGGGACTTTTGGGCTTTGCGGGCGCGTTGGTGTGGTCGCGTATCATCACCTCCATCCGCAAGCTGCAGAACTCCATTTTCACCACGCCCGCGTTTGTCTTCGTTATCTATGGCGTCACCAACTTCTTGGGGTGGAGCGGTGCGATTGCCGCGATGGTCTTCGGTATCACGATGGCCAATATAGACACAATTAAGAACCGCGTGTTGCTCAGGATTATGGGCGGGCAGGGCCACAAGCTCAACAAAACCGAAATGGTGTTTTTCGGCGAATTGGTGTTCCTGCTCAAAACCCTCTTCTTCGTCTATATCGGCATTTCGATAGAATTCAGCGATTGGAAGACGCTTTTGGTGGGACTCATCATCACCTTCGTGCTGTTTTTCGGACGTATCCTCGTGGCGCGTTTCTTCTCGCCCAAGACGGCATGTCCTTTCGATAAAACGGTCATCGCGATGATGATACCCAAGGGATTGGCCGCCGCCGTCCTGGCGTCCATGCCTCTGGAACTGGGCCTTGCGGGCGGTGAGTTCATCAAGAACGTCACCTATGCCACCATTCTCTTTTCCATTGCGTGGGTTTCGCTGTTGATTCTTTTGGTCGATAAATCGCGTTGGGTGCGCCATGCTTTCGCCAAACTGTTGGGTGGCGACGATTCGGTGAACAGTGTTTTTGTGCACGATGTGGAGCGTAATGCGTCTGAAGACGAGGACGAAATAGACGACCGCACACCTTTCTCCTTTATTTCGGAGATGGAAGCCCGTCGCGAGAGGCAGAAGAAAAAGGAAGCCGAGGGAAAATCAGTGGAGCAATCGTCCTATATCGTTGAAAATCACAAATACGAATAGGGCCACAATCAAAATCATACCTATCATCTGCGCACCTTCGAGCACCCTGTCGCTCACCTTGCGACGGGTAATCATCTCGTAGAGCGTGAACATCAGATGTCCGCCGTCGAGGCCGGGAATGGGAATGATGTTCATGAAAGCCAAGACCAACGAGAGCATCCCCGTGATATACCAAAAACGAAACCAGTTCCATACCGAACCGTAGACGGAAGCGATGCCGATGGGGCCCTGCAGGGTTTCCCGCGCTTTTTCCTGCCCGCTCATCACCTTTCCGATGCCACGGATATTTGTCCACAGCAGGTTCAGCGCGTCGGTGGTGCCGTAGCGCAGGGCGCTGCCTATATGATAGTTCTCGTAGGTATAGGGAAAATCGGTGTAGAACCCGAGAAGACCCGAACTGTCGGTGCGGGCCGCCAGTGCGAGCGTGTCACCGTTACGCACGATTTCCAGAAGGAAGTTGTCGTTTCTCCGTCCCGCCATGAATTCCTTGAACTGTCCGAACGATGGGGCCTCTTTTCCGTCCACGGCCAGAATGCGGTCGCCCGCTTGCAGACCGGAGCTTTCGGCCGCCGATCCCTCGGCCACATTCTTCACCACGGTGGGGTAGTTGGTGATGTCGAACAACGGAAATCCCGAGGTGTCGGCGCCCAACTTCTTATACGTATCGCCCGGAATGTCAATCCATAGGACCTTCCCCCCGCGCTCCACTTTCACTGCCCCGCCCAGCAGCACGCTTTGCGGCAATACATCCGAGAAACGTTGAGGTGCTTTTTCGTGTGTGCCGATAATCCGGTCGCCGGTCTTGAATCCCAAGGCACGTCCCGACGGGTAGGCGTAGATTCCATATCGGTTCACCTCCTGTGTGGGCAGATAACCGCCCTGTTTCTGCAGCAGCGCGGTAAAGATGATGATTCCCAATATAAGATTCATTAGCACCCCGCCGATAATCACAAAAAAACGTTGCCAGGCGGGTTTGCTGCGGAACTCCCAGGGTTGCGGAGCCTTCTTGAGGCTTTCCTTGTCCATCGATTCGTCCACCATACCCGCAATCTTGCAGTACCCGCCCAACGGAATCCAACCTATGCCGTATTCGGTTTCCCCGATTTTAAAATGCAACAGCTTGAACCCTCCGGCATCGAAGAACAAATAGAATTTATCCACGCGGATGCCGAACAGGCGGGCGAAGAGATAGTGCCCGAGTTCGTGTACGAAAACCAAAAGAGAAAGCCCCAACAGCAATTGACCTATCATCACGAGAGCGTTCATTTTCTGCGCATTTTAAAGTTAAAGAGAAATTCCGGAAGCCACGGTCCTACGGCAGAAATCTCTTGTGTCCGCATCGGTCTCTTCCAGCGTTTTGAGTTGGATTTCCGCCGAAAACGTCACGGTTTCCATGGCCTTTTCTATCAAGCGGCCTATCTGAAGGAACGAAATCTTTTCCGCTAGAAACGCCTCCACCGCGATTTCGTTGGCCGCATTCATGATGCAAGGCATGTTGCCACCCTTTTCGATGGCGCGGTAGGCGAGGGCAAGACACATGAACGTGTCGGTGTCGGGTTTTTCGAAATGCAGGCTCCCCAATTCGGCGAAGTTGAGACGCGGTGTGTTCAGGGCCGGACGGAAAGGGTAGGAAAGGGCGTATTGAATGGGCAGTT
The DNA here is from genome assembly GCA_014803485.1 of bacterium. Classification (GTDB taxonomy): domain Bacteria; phylum Bacteroidota; class Bacteroidia; order Bacteroidales; family P3; genus Pullibacteroides. Next base: position 7,238 of record JAAVBQ010000046.1, read on the forward strand.
TCATATCGGGAACGCCCAGCTGCGCCTTCACCGAACCGTCGGCGAAGGACACCATCGAATGAATGATGCTTTCGGGCTGTATCACCACTTCTATATCTTCGGGCCGGACACCGAAAAGCCACTTGGCCTCAATCATCTCCAAGCCTTTGTTCATGAGGGTGGACGAGTCTATGGTGATTTTTCTGCCCATCGACCATGTAGGGTGTTTCAAGGCCTGTGCAGGTGTGATGTTTTCCAACTCGGCGCGTGTCTTTCCCCGGAAAGGGCCGCCCGAACCGGTCAGAAAGATTTTTTCGACGGGATTGTATTGTTCGCCTGCAAGACATTGAAAAATAGCCGAATGTTCGGAGTCGATGGGGATTATCGGCACTCGGTGTTCGCGTGAGGCCTTGCATACCAGCTCGCCTCCCGCCACCAAGGTTTCCTTGTTGGCCAAAGCGATGTTCTTTTTCGCTTCGATGGCTTTGAGCGTGGGTTTCAGGCCCGCCGCCCCCGACAAGGCGGTCACCACCGTGTTCACCTCCGCGCAGCAGGCGGCTTCCTCCAACGATTCCCTGCCGGCAAAGACTTTGGTATCGGTGCGGTACAACGCCTCGTTCACCTTTTCGTAAAGCGCTTCGTTGCCTATCACCACCATGTTGGGTTTAAATTCCAAAGCCTGTTCGATAAGTATATCGGCTTGATTCTGTGCTGAAAGGACTTCTATTGCGAATAGGTCGGGATGTTGGCGTACCACTTCGAGCGTTTGCGTGCCGATAGAGCCGGTGGAGCCCAGCACCGCCAATTTCTTTTGCGGAAAATCTTGCGGAGTATTGTTGAGAGCCATTGTCGAAACAACCTTATAAAATCAAGTATTTTTCGGGGTCTACGGGAGAACCGTTATACCAAAGTTCAAAGTGCAGATAATCGGTGCCGTGTTCGGTGGAGCTTCCCGCGATGCCGATAGCCTCGCCCGCCCGCACGAAGTCGCCCGCCCGCTTGAAGAGTGCGGAGGCTGCGCTATAGAGCGAGATGAGGTCTTTTTCGTGTTCCACAAGCAGGATATAACCGCGGTCGGGCGACCATGAGGAAAATACCACGTTGCCGTCCAGAACCGATTTTATCACGGCATTGCTTTCGGTTTCGATGTCGATGCCGAAATGTTGTTCCTTATAGTCGAAATGCGAAATCACGGTGCCTTGTACGGGCTTGTAGAAAAGAAGATTATCAGAAAATTTCTGACTTGTGGGATTGTGTCCGCTCAAAAACGCGGCGGGCGTTTCCACCACATAGCGGTCGGAGGTTTCGATTTCGCGGCGCAAGAGAGAATCCTGCACGGAGATGCGGTAGGGCAGGTTGTCGTATTGTTTGAGGGAGTCTTTGATGCCGATGCTTTCCTCGACGGGGATTTCTCCCGAAAGAGTGGCCGTAAGCACCCGGAGCATAAGGCTTTGCGCTTCCATTTCCGATTGCAGCGAATCGATACGCAGACGGTTGTTGAGACTGCTCTCCACCCATTCGCGTTTTACATAGCCCGGCACCATCTTCTTGAGGGGCGTGAACACCACAAGACATACGGTGGCGGCCATCAGAAGCATACTCGCACAAGCCACTACGGTAAGCACGTTGAGCCCCGACAGGCGGAACGAAAATTTCTCGTGGAAACTTTCGTCAGTTACCGAAAACCTATATTTGTGACGGACATTGGTAAAAAGTACCCGCCAGAATTTCTTTGCCTTCATCGTCTACAAAGATACGAATAAGCTGAGAGCAAAGCCAAATTTATTTGGCTTATCCCTTGGAATCGGCAAAGGCCAAGTTCACTTGGACGATGCCGAGACCGAGGGATAAAGCCAAGCAAGATTGCTTGGCTTGGCCGAGGCGAAGTATCTTCAGCGAAGCTAAAGATACAAAAACTCACCCTATCTCCGTTTCATGCGAAACGTATAACGCAACTGAACCTTGATTTCGGGCAGAAAAAATCCCTGCACTTCATTGTCACCGCTCCCTGCTTTCCTCACCCCGTCGTAGAGGGTATGCGCATATTTCACCTCCGTCCATAAACCCCTCGCGATTTCCTGTTTCAGCAGAAGCGCCAGACGACATCCCCTTCCGTAGAAAGCCGGTGCCGAAGCCGCATAGAGCACATCGGGTTCGTAGGCATAGATGCGGTTGGAATAGTCCTTTACATCGAAAAGCACCATACGGAACCGGATTTGAAAATGCCCCTTCGCCGTGCGGTAGCCGAGATCCTGCAACAGCAGCAGGCCTTGTGTCAAATTGCGGTTTTCCAAACGACTTTCGGTCGTGATGCCGTTGTCGAACACCATTTTAAGACTTGCACGTAGACTCAGGCCTGCGCGCGTCTGACTCTGTCCGTAAAAAACCGAGAGGGCGGGCGTGAAACGGCGCCCTTCGTGCCAAAGTTTCGCACGGAGCGAGAATCCGTAGAAAGGAAGGTCGGGATGTTTCCGTTGCGCGGAAAAAGCCCCGCTTACATTCAGATGGAGGTGATGGGGGAAATCTCCGCAGGCCTGCCACTCCACTTCGTGCATGGTCTTGCCCGCTTTCGGTTCGGTTACAGGGCGGGAGTTGGGAACTTGTGCGTAGGAACTGTAGTAAGTGCGGTTGTAGTGACGGTATACCGCCGAAAAAGCGAAGGTTTCGCAGGCTTTCCATTGCACGCCTTGCAGAAGTGCCATTCCTTGCGGAAACGACCAAGCGTATTCCCCGTAAAGATGCCATTTTCCGAAAAGATATTGAGCGTAGAGGGACGCGTTGGCTCCCGGCGCGGACACCGACAGGGCCGCCCCCTGGATTTTATCGGAAAGCGGATTGTAGCGCCCGCCGAAACGATAGGCCGAGAGGATGCCGCCTATACGCCCGTGAGCAAAATCTTTCTCCACTTTCAACCCTCCCGCCTGCCACAATATGCTTTCCTTTTTCTCGATTTCGGCCTCCGTGCGGTGATAGCCGCTTTCGGGGAGCGCGGTGATGAAATCCCAAAAATTATCGGTTTCGTCCGTGCCCTCCGACACTGCACCGTCTATTTTCCGTGACGAGAAAAAGGCTTCCGCCTGCCAATTCTCCGGTAGTTGGAAACTTGCCGCCGCCCCTTGCAGATAGCCGTATTCCGCTCCCGACGCATAGCCTTTGATGCCACCGCCCGCACTCTGCAACAGGTCTGCCTGCAAAGACCCGTAGAATCCGCCCGCCATGCCCGTATGCAGATTGTAGCCCCATTCCACGCGGAAATTCCCCAAGGTAAGATTTTTTAGAAATCCTTTGTCTTTCACGCTCAAATATCCGGCATACGCATCGAAACCCTGCTTGGAGAAAGCCTCGCCCTTGTCTTGCTGCGCTGCGAAACCCCATTGCAGATGAGGAGAGAACGAGCCCGTATATTTAAATAGAAAATCCTGTGGTTCTCCCTTGTACTTTTGATCCCGATAGGCCTTGGTTCGGTAGAGCGAGCGCCCGTAGCGAAAGAGCAGTTGATGTTTGGAGGCCGCACCGGAAGCCGCACCGGGGGATTCTTCCCGTTCCAAGGTGCAGAAAGGTTGCAGTTTGTGCACGGTTTCCTCGTCAAATCCCTTCACGAAATCCACAAGTTCCTTCCAAGACACTATGTTTCCATAGCTTTGCCGATAGTGCAGAAGCGACTCTATCTGCCATGCGTTCAAAATCCCAAGTTGCCGCAAATCTTCGGCATCGCATTCGTTTAAACACAGCGGATGTTCGCGCAGATGGGCGTAGTATTCCACGAAATCCTCCATCTGCGACAGTTCGTTCGCAGTTAATTCTTCGCTTGCAAGCCATAGAAAATCATCGAGCTCCTGCGCTCCCGCCTCGGTTCGGAAACTCAAGAACAGCCCTCCGCAGAGCAGGCAGCAAAACAGGCCCCGTTTCATCGCCTCACTCTTTTTTGTCCGCCGAGTTTCAAGGAAAGGCCGATTTCGCTTTCCGCACCCAAGGGAGGATGATAGCGACAGGCAATCTGTATGGAAAAGCGGGGGTGATAATAGCCGAAACCCATTTGAAAAGCGGTGGGATTCACTTGAGCCTGAAGCCAGAATAAGAAAGAGGAATGCAGCAGATAAGACAGTGTGGTGGAGGCCAGCAAGGGGTGGCGTATGTCTTTCTCAAGGTCGGCACCCCAATACAAGTCTTTGTATAGGCGGCAGTTGGCACCTATCAGGAAAGACAGCCGTTCGTTCCATTCCTTGGCTCCGCTTGTTCCCCCTGCGTTTCGAGCATCCACCCGCACCCGTTGGTCGTAGGCAAAGCGCAATCCCCATTTTTCGCGCTGAAACGAAAGGGTGAGCCCCGGGGCGAGGTATTGCCCGATTTTCCTTTCTTCCACCGGATTGGAGAATCCGTAGGCAAAGCGGATTTCGCCCTGCAGTCCGGGCATGAAACACCGTGCGTAGGCAAATCCTATGTTTTGCCGATGGAGAAGTTTAAAGCCTTGATAGCCATAGAATACAGACCATACGTTTCTTTTCTGCACCCAGTCCGCCCGCAGTCGGTAATCGCCGTTTTCCTTGATAAAGCCTATGCAGGAGCGGTGTGATAAGAGGAATGCGGCGGGGGCGGCGCCTATATCCGTGCGGTTGAGGTTGACGGGAGTGGATTGGAGCGAGAAGGGCAGGGGGCAAATTTCCTGCGCTACGGCGCCGCCCGCCCATAGCCCCCCGTTCATTAAACCGCCCAACGGCAAACCCAGCATCATCACCCCCACCCGCAACAAAAAGAACAATCTTTTCATAGTGTTTGTGAGCTGAAATGTTTACCCTATATCGCGGAACAGGCGGTTTTATCGAAGTTTGAAATGTTAAAAATTGTTAAATACTGCAAAAAAAATCCCGGAACCCTACACGGGCCCCGGGATGTAAAAGAATTCTACCGGGTTTTATTCCACCCAATAGATATAGTTGTCCTTGCGGGGTTTGGCTTCGGGCGCCGCGCCGTCGATATAGCCGACGATGCAGTTTCCGATACCTTCGTAATCGCCCTCGATACCCCATTCCTTCAAGAGTTCCTTGCCCTCGGGCGAGTCGAACACTTCCTTGGCGCGGTGAATCCAGCACGAACCGAGGCCGACAGCATGGGCGGCGTTCATCAGATTGCCCATTACCAAAGAACCGTCATAAATATAGGTGCCGTGGCTGCGGTCGGCAAGAACCACCAGCACCACCGGCGCGCCATAGAAAGGATCATTGTCCGCCCCCATCACCTGAGCGTTGAGTTTCGACAGCTTGTCGCGCATTTCCTTATTGGTTACCGCCACGATGATAGGAGATTGGTTGTTTTTTCCCGTAGGCGCGTAGGTTCCGGCTTCCAGAATCTTGTCGAGCAGTTCCTTTTCGGGCAGCCTGTCCTGATAATAGCGCACAGACCTCCGGGTCTTGAGCGTTTCCAACGTGTTGTTTCCGTTCATGTCCTGAGAAGTTTTGCTATCCGTGCAAGCGGTGGAGAATCCGGCCGCGAGCGCGATAGTCAGAATGACAATCTTAAGTTTTTTCATGGTGGGTTGTTTTTTTTTACAAAACTACACAAAAATTTGCCCTTGCGTTTTGTATCTTTGTGGGTCTCGGAAAAGACAGGAGAATATGGACAGTATGTTAGACAAGTTGGACGCGCTGCAAGTGCGTTTCAAGGAGATTGAGCAGGAAATGAACCAGCCCGATGTGATGCAGGATATGAAGCGTTACATCAAGCTCAGCAAGGATTATAAGGATATGCAGCCGATTATGGTTGCATATAAAGAATATCGCAACCTGCTTTCCAATATCGAGAATGCCAAGGAAGTGCTCAATACCGAAAAGGACGAGGAATTCCGCGAAATGGCGAAGGAGGAGCTGACCGCGTATGTCAAGGAGAAGGACGAGTTGGAGGAAAAAATCAGGGTGCTTCTCATTCCCGCCGATCCGCAGGATTCCAAGAACGCCATTGTGGAGGTTCGGGCAGGGACAGGCGGCGACGAGGCGGCCATCTTTGCGGGCGACCTTTACCGTATGTATACCCGCTATTGCGACAACCGGGGTTGGAAAGTGGAGACGGTGGATTTTACCGAAGGTACGGCAGGGGGGTATAAGGAGGTGATATTCAATGTGTCTGGAGAAGGTGTTTACGGCATTCTCAAATATGAATCGGGCGTGCACCGCGTGCAACGTGTTCCCGCTACCGAAACCATGGGGCGTGTGCATACCTCGGCCGCGTCGGTGGCCGTATTGCCCGAAGCCGATGAATTCGATGTGGAGCTCAAGGCGAGCGACATCCGCAAGGATACCTATTGTTCGTCGGGCCCCGGCGGGCAGTCGGTCAACACCACCTATTCGGCGGTTCGTCTCACCCATATCCCCACAGGCATCGTGGTGGCCATTCAGGATGAGAAATCGCAGATCAAAAACTACGAGAAGGCCTTGAAAGTGCTCCGTACCCGCATCTACGAAATCGAGTATCAGAAATATCTGGACGAAATTTCTTCCAAACGCAAGACCATGGTTTCCACGGGCGACCGTTCGGCGAAAATCCGTACCTACAACTACCCGCAGAGCCGCGTCACGGATCATCGCATCAACTTCACCACGCACACGCTCGGCACCTTTATGGACGGCGATATCCAAGAGTTGATAGACGCTTTGCAACTGGCCGAAAACGCCGAGAAAATGAAAGAATCGGTGGGCTGAAACGAAAATCTATGAAAAAAATCTTTAGATATTGGGCTACAGGCGTTGTGATGGCCGTCTTGGCAGGCGGTGCCGTAAACGGACAGACCGTAGGGAGGAGTGAGGTCTACAGTCATCGCTTCACCAACGGCGACGATGATTGGAAGGGTATGTATATTCTGCAACGCAACACCTATCACGCCCCCATTCATATAGGCTGGCAACGCACCGAACAAGACACGCTCGGCGGCATCCGCCTTTCGTTCGCACAGGCACAGGAAGGCGATTTTCTCTTTATCTACAAGCTTTTCGGAGGCTTGAAACCCTCCTCGCTCTACCGGCTTTCCTTCCTTTCGTCCTTTACCGTCGAACCCTCCGAGGAATCTTCGTCCGTACATCTGAAACTCGGCGCCAACGACCTCCGCCCCAAGACGCTTTATAACCGAGGCAATTTCAGCAAGGGGAAAGGTGCCGCATCGGGCAAGAATTTGGCCTACCTGGGCGATTTGACCGCCGAGGACAGCACTATGCGCTATGTGGAGCAGAACTACGACGAACCCGTTTACGCCGTTACCAATACCGAGGGAAATCTTTATGTGATGTTAGGTGTGGAGAAAGGCAAGGGTGGGGGCGGTATTCCCCCCGTTTCGCTCAATACGCTGCGTATCCGCTTTGAGTATGTGGGAGAAGACAGCGTGGAGAAGAATCGTGTTTTCTTTGTCGAAACCACCGAAACCGACCGCAAGAACGTCTATTCCTATGCGGTGAATCCCGTGCAGGAAGTGGTGCGTTACAGCATCTATACCCAACAAGGGCATCTGGTGATGGTAGAAGACGATTCGGATTGTGTTCCCTCGTGTCCCAACATCATCGATGCCTCTTTTCTCGCCCCCGACGATTATTGGGTCGAATTCGTCCTCCTCAACGAAAAACGCATCGTCCAACCCTTCGTCGTAAGACCGTAATAATTTAGGTTGTATTATTGAAAAAGCTTTTCGGCGGCCTGCCGTTCAAAATGGAACAGGTAGGTGTCTGGATTTTGCATATGGTGAACCAATGTGAATAACTGCGGGTATTTCTGAATGGCCGGATATAGATAGCGCGGAGTGGAAGAATATCCTAATTGTTCCAAAATCACATATTCGGTCTTGTTGTTCAACAATCCTTGAATCAACTCTTCCTGATTTGTTGTCCACGCATAACCGGTCGTACGGATTTTAGGGGCGAAATACGAAAACAATTCCGGTTTGCGACAGCAGACAACCGTTCCCTCGGGATAAGAGGCATTCACGGAAGCCGCCATCGAAAAATAGTTGAAATAAGCGGCAGGATAGGGCTTCTTGCTTTGCTTATGCAGTTCTTTTACCGGATTGGCCATCGGAAAAAGAAGAAACAGGAACAACAACGGAAAGAGCGAGTTGTTTTTCGGCTCTGAAATCTTAGAAGATAATCTACGTCTCAAATATGTGTAAATCTCCCAGATGCCCATATAGAACAAAGCGAAAATCAAGGGAATGAGCGGAGTGATATATCGAGTGCCGTGACCTCCGTACCAAATGGACAGAAAGCCTGCCGTCGCTACAAAATAGCCGATGAACGCCCAACGCATTTTTTTCGCGTACCAAGCCCCGATGAGGCAGATTGCCAAAATCAAGACACCGAGAAGAATGATACCGGCAGTGTTTGATATATGCGAGAACGGAAACAAGATATCCCGAAATCCATCCAGAAAAATATCCTTGATATTGGTGCTGATCCGCTCCCACCACAAACCGAAACTATCCATTACTCCCTCTTCTTGTCTGCGCGGATTGATATACATGGTTTCAGTAATATACCTGCTCCCGCCCAATCCATAGGCACGGTTGCGCAGCGACCAGGGTAAAATACACACCACCATTCCCGCCAAGGCTCCCAAGGCGGATAGCCATTCCTTTCGAAATAAGAAGAATACAATGACAGTGAAGAGAAGGGTTGCCCCGATGGTTCTGGTATAATACGCCAGCGAAGCGCAGACGATAGCCGCATAGAACCACGGGGAAGTATAAAAACGTTTGGAGTCTCGTTGTGCATAGAGATACAGTGCCAACAAGGTGCAGACTGTTGTCAGCATATACAGCATCTCCGACATGGCTATTCCCGCAAAACTCAACAATTGCGGCGACATTACCGTCAATACCGCCACAGAAAAAGCCAACCAGCGTTGCTTGGTTAATTTTTCAACCAGAAAGGCCACGCATAAAAGAGAAAGGAAGCAAAATACGGCATTGAGAATTTTGAATCCCATCAAGGAATCCACACCCATACGGATAAGCAAGGAAAGTACAAACGGATAGGCGGGTGGCCAGATGGATGTGGGGATGAATACCCCTTCTGTATTTTGCATGCAATAGCCGTGCCCGTCGGCCAGATTTCTTGCCAGACGGATATAGGTGGCGTTGTCTCCATTCAAATCCAACTTCGGGTTCACCGTATAGGCATAGATGGAGATGAAAAATATGGAAAAGATTATGAGTAATATATAGGGAATATACTTCTTCATGTCTTTATAATCGATAGAAACTATTTGTTAAACCGGTATCGCAACAAAACCCAAAGAGCTTCCACTCCGTCTTTCCATGAAATTTTCTTGCCCTCGCTTATCGTTCTCGGTTTGTATGAAATGGGGATCTCTTTAATCTTATAGCCCCGTTTGGCTACCTTGGCCGTTACTTCCGGGCAGAATTCAAAACCGGTGCAGTTGAGTTTGATGGATTTGAGTAGCGATGTGGAAAAAAGTTTATAACAAGTAGGTTCATCTGTAAGTTTCTGGCAATAAAGGATGTTTGTTGCCAAAGATACCAAACGTCCACCCCAATAGAAAGACCGATAGGAATGTTTGTTAGATTTGTTTAAAAAGCGGGAACCGTAGAGAACCTCCAGGTTGTCTGCCGTTATCCGTTGCATCATCCGCACGATATCGGCCGGCTCGTATTCCAAATCGGCATCCTGGATAATTGTGTATTTTCCATTGGCATAAGGAATGCCGGCGCGTATGGCCGAACCTTTACCTCCGTTTTCCTTGCGGACCAGTGTGCCGTTTTTCAATGCTGTTTTTTCGAAAAATGATTCCACGAGGTCGGACGTCCGGTCTTTTGAACCGTCATCCACCACAATCAATTGATAGGAATAAGGGGAAGAAGAAAGGGTTTCCGAAATTTTTCCGAGAACTTCCTCTATGGTCTTTTCCTCGTTATAGGCGGGAATGATTACCGACAAATCCATGGTGGTTGACTTTGTGTTGTTACATCAAGATGCAATAATAACAATATATGAACAAAAAAGCAATTGTTTGCAACTTGCCTTTGCCCGGATATCGGAAACATCCGCCAACAAAAAAGGCGCACCGGTTGTCCGGTGCGCCTTTCAACCACTTTTCCTTTTATGTAACTACTTCGTCAACCCGATTTTTTCGAGCCAGGATTGTACGGATTTGCGGGCCGCATCCTGCGATTTTTGAGCGACGGTGCCTTTCATGGCGAGACCCTTGCCCACCGTGGCGCCCTTGCAGGCATCGGCAATGTACTTTTCGGTTTCCGAGAGACCGCTGCCCTCGTGCGTGCAGAAAGGATAAACCTGCTTGCCGTTCCAATCGTGCTTTTCGATAAACGTATAGACCGGCATCGGCATATCGCTCCACCAGTTGGGATAGCCGATAAACACCACATCGTAGTCTTCCACCGCGATGTCGCCCTTGACGGCCGGACGTGCGCCCGCTTCCTTTTCCTGCTTGGCCTCCGCCACACATTCGTTGTAGGTCTTGGCGTATTCCTTTTCGGGCACAATCTCAAAGAGTTTCCCGCCCGTGCTTTCGGCAATCATTTCCGCCACGATATGCGTGTTGCCCTTGGTGATGTTGCCCACGCCGTAGTTCTCGCCCGTATGGGAGAAGAAAACCACCAACACTTTCTTTTCCGTTTTCATGTCCTGATTGTTTTTTGTCTGCGCTCCTGCATGGAAAGCGAAACCAAGAACGCTTGCCAGTAGCAGGGCTAATCTTACTGTCTTCATTATATTAATAGTTTATTCCAGTGATTCCAAATTATTGTAGTCTTTGTCCGAAACAGCCTCGAGCCAAACGTTTTCCGTTTTTTCGCCCGGCACACTGAAAGCCAAGTGCGCGAACCACGAATCGGCCGCCGCCCCGTGCCAATGCTTCACGTTGGCCGGGATATGAATCACCGTGCCCGGCAGGATTTCCACCGCCGGCTTGCCCTCCTCCTGATACCAACCACGGCCCGCCACGCCGATGAGCATCTGCCCGCCGCCCTTTTCCGCCTTGTGGATATGCCAGTTGTTGCGGCAACGCGGTTCAAACGTCACATTGGCCACCTCCACCTGTTCCGAAGAAAGAGGCGCCAGATAACTGTTGCCGATAAAGTATTTCGCATAGGCCGTATTGGGTTCACCCACCGGAAAAATCATTTCCCGTTGGAAGGCCGCCTTGGCATCTGTGGCCGTTTCCGCCTCGTTCCACACCTCCTTGGCCTGCCGGAACGCCGCCCACGCCTTGGGCCAGCCTGCATAGAACGCCACATGGGTCAGGATTTCGGCGATTTCGGTACGGGTGATGCCGTTTTTCTTGGCCTCCTGCAGATGATAGGTAAGCGAACCGTCTGTAATACCTTGACTCACCAGTGCGGTAAGAGTGACGAGGCTGCGGTCGCGGAGGCTCAGCAGATGATTGCGGCTCCACACTTCCCCGAACAGGATATCGTCGTTGAGATGCGCGAACTCGGGTGCGAACTCGCCGAGCGCGTCACGTCC
>JAAVBQ010000047.1 GCA_014803485.1 bacterium
AGAACGAAGCACCCATTCCATAGGGAGGAATGAACTTTTCGTTGAGTTTCACCACTTTCTTGCAGGCTTCGATGAACAGGTCGGTGGGAACCGGCTGCATCAGAATACCGTTGGCCGACAAAAGAAGACGCTTGGCGTTTTCGTCCGGACGGAACATACGGATTTTGCCGTCTTTTCCACGGAAAGCCTTGAGGCCTTCGAACGCTTCCTGTCCATAGTGCAGACAGGTGGCGGCCATGTGGAGGTTCAACATTTCGTCCTGATGAACGTCAAGTTCGCTCCATTTGCCGTCCTTGTAATAAGCACGTACATTGTAATCGGTCTTGAAATAACCGAAGGGCAGGTTTGCCCAATCAATCTGGCTCATATTGTAATTTTTTTATTTGTTTTTTCTTTGCGGCGCGAAGATACAAAATTTACACGCGCCTATCGCCTGCTGCGTCCCATAAAAATCATAATGTAGTAGAGAAGCGTGGCAAGGGAGGTGAGGGCGGCCACCACATAGGTATAAGCCGCACTGCGCAAAGCACTTGCCGCCATAGGACGGGTTTCGGCATTCACAATGTCGGCGCGGTCGAGCCATGCCACGGCGCGACGGCTGGCATCGATTTCCACCGGCAGGGTGATGAAACTGAAAAGCGTGGTAAGAGCGAAGAGGAAGATGCCGAACAGGAGCAAGGCAGGCACGGTCTCCACCAAGAGAACACCGGCCAAAAGCACCCACATCACCACATTGTTGCTGAAACTCACCACCGGCACCAAGGCCGAGCGCATCCTGAGCCAAGCGTAGGCCGTGGCGTGCTGCACGGCATGGCCGCATTCGTGGGCGGCGACGGCGGCGGCCGAAACATTGTTGCCATAGTAGACGTCGCGGCTCAGATTGACGGTTTGGTCGGTGGGATTGTAGTGGTCGGTGAGGCGGCCCGGAATGCAGGTGACGCGGACATCGTTGATGCCGTGGTCGCGAAGCATCTTCTCGGCCACGTCCTTGCCCGTCATACCGTTGGGCAGCGGCACTTTGGCATAGCGGGTGAATTTGCTCTGCAAACTCGCCTGCACGATATAACTCAACACCATAAGGGCGAGCATGAGAATCCAGATTGTGGGAATACCGCCCTGCGCGGCGGTGGCTTGCAATATCATCATGGTTTTATCGTGGCTTTTTATATTAATATAAAGGAGGGTCGTTAAATCCGACTCCAAGTGGCGCCGTCCTTGCCGTCCATAACACTGATGCCGGCGGCCTTGAGCCTGTCGCGAATGAGGTCGGAGGTGGCCCAATCCTTGTCGGCCTTGGCCTTGGCGCGGATTTCGAGCACAATATCCATAACACCCTGCAAAGGATCCTCGCCCTCCTGCGCGACACAAGTCACGCTGTCCTGCAATCCCAACACATCTTCCACAAAGGCGGCGTAGAGCCTCTTCGCCAACTCCAAATCTTCGGGGCTGAAGGCGGCCTTGCCGTCGACGGCGGCATTCACCAACTTCACCAACTCGAACAGATGCGAAATGAGGATAGGCGTATTGAAATCGTCGTCCATAGCCTCGTAGCATTTCTTCTCTATTTCCGCAAGCGCGGGCGAAAGGCCTGTGGATGCCGTGGGCTTGATGCGCGCCAAGGCCCCTTTCATCTGCAGGAGGCGTTGCAGACCCTTTTCGGCCGACTGCAAGGCTTCGTTGCCGAAATCGAGTGTGCTGCGATAGTGCGCCTGCAGAATGAAGAAACGGATGGTCATGGGCGAATAGGCCTGCGAAAGCTTTTCATGCTTGCCCGTAAAGAATTCGTCGAGGGTGATGAAATTGCCCAGCGATTTTCCCATTTTCTGCCCGTCTATGGTAATCATATTGTTATGAATCCAATAATGGCAAGGCTCCTGCCCGTAGGCCGCATGGCACTGCGCGATTTCGGCCTCGTGGTGAGGAAACATCAAATCCATGCCGCCCCCGTGTATATCGAAGGGTTGCCCTAAATATTTGCGCGACATGGCCGTGCATTCGGTGTGCCAGCCGGGGAAACCCTCACCCCACGGCGACGGCCACCGCATGATATGTTCGGGCTTGGCTTTCTTCCAGAGCGCGAAATCGGCGGTATTGCGTTTTTCGTCCTGCGAAGCGAGATTGGAACGGGTGGTGTTGAGCAATTCATCCAACACACGCCCCGAGAGTTTGCCGTAGTTGTATTTCTTGCTGTAGGCCTCCACGTCGAAATAGACGGAGCCGTTCACCTCGTAGGCGAAACCCTCTGCCAAGATAGTCTTTATCAACTCTATCTGTTCAATGATATGCCCCGAAGCCAGAGGTTCGATAGAAGGACGCGCCACACCTAGCCTGTCCATGAACTCGTGGTAGCGGTTGGTGTAGTATTGTGCCACTTCCATAGGCTCCAACTGCTCCAGACGGGCTTTCTTGGCGATTTTGTCCTCGCCCTCGTCGGCATCGTGTTCCAAGTGCCCCACATCGGTGATATTGCGCACGTAGCGCACCTTATAGCCCAAATGGCGCAGATAGCGGAAAACGATATCGAAGGTGACGGCCGAACGCGCGTGCCCCAGATGCGGATCGCCATAAACCGTGGGCCCGCACACATACATACCCACCATAGGGCTGTGCAGGGGTTTGAATGGTTCCTTGCGGCGCGTAAGCGTGTTGGTGATGCACAAATTGTGCGGCTTTACGGTGTTTTCCATAACAGTCTGTTTTATTCGGCCGAGATACGGCGACGGCTGAAACCCGCCACCTGTTTGAGGGGCAGGGCCGAAGCCAGCATACCTATGGCCAAACCTATCAGCAATACTACAAATAAATCTCCAATTTGCCAGTCTACAGGATAGGCATCGGTGATGTAACTCCCCTCGCCTCCTCCCAGCTTCACCCAACCGAAGCGCTTTTGCCCGAAAGTGAGCGCAGTGCCTGCAAGCAGGCCGCCGAGGGTGCCGCAGACGTTCACCAACATGCCGTTGAGGAAAAATATGCGGCGAATCTGTTTCTCGCGCATCCCCATGCTCGAAAGGACGGCCATATCGAGGCGTTTCTCATACATGAGCAACATTTGGTCGGCGGTCATCGTGAAGGTGGCGATGAGCATGATGAAGGCGAACACGAGCATCACGATGAGCTTTTCGGCGCGCATGCTCTTGAACATGGCCTCCTGCTGGTCGATACGGTCTTTCACGGTGAAGCCCGCCTCCACCCGTTCCTGCAGGCTCTGTTTCACCTTCTTCACGGAAGCCCCGGGTTCGAGGCGCACTTCGAGCGCCGACACCCTGTCCTGAGCCTTGAAGGCGCGGCGGGCAAATTCCAAATCGCAGAAAACGTATTGGTTGTCGTATTCGGGAATGGCATTGAAGAGGCCGGCGGCGTAGACCGAATAAGCGGCCACGGCGGCGGATGCGCCCAAAGGACGGTCGAGCATACGGGCGTCGACGGTGTAGAGGCGGCAATCGTGGGCATAGGCCGGCGGTATCTGCATCTGGGCGTATACGCCGCCGCCCATCAGCACCTCGGCGGAAAAGGTGGCTTCGTGGCTCGAGAGGCTGTATTGGCCGGAATAGACGTGGGCGGGAAGGTCGGACACATGCGCGTAGTTGCTGTCTACGCCTTGCAGATAAATCATGCAGTTTTGGTCGCCGTAGGTAAGAATGGCCTGGTCTTTGAGCACTTGGGAAACGGCCCAAACGCCGGGAGTTTCGGCCACAATGCGCGGAAGCTCGACGGGCGCGAAGAATTTGCCTTCGGCGGCCTCTATCTTCAGGTCGGGGTCGATAACCCAAAAACGCTCGGCCACAAAGCGGTTCATACCGTTCATCACCGACAAAACAAGCATCATGGCGGCGGTGCTGATGCCGATGCTCAACATGGCCACCTTGCCGATGACACTCACCAACGGCCTCTTCTTGGCCCGAAAGTACCGATGCGCTATTTTGAAAGATAAGGTCATTGTTTGAGCAGTTCCTCTATCCTTTCCATGCGGTCGAGGGAGTCGTCGATAAAGAATTCCAGACGGGGCACAATGCGCAGCTGGTGACGCACCTTTTCGCCCAAAAGCCCCCTTATTTCGGCGGTCTTGGTCTTGATTTTCTTCAAGGTGCCTTCCTTGTCCTTATCGGGAAAAAGGCTCAGGTTCACCCTCGCCACACTCAAATCGGGCGTGATGCGCACAAACGTCACCGTCATCATCACCCCCGGAAAATAGGGCTGCATATCGCGACGGAAAATCTCTCCCAACTCTTTTTGCAGAAGCCGGTTTATCTTTTGTTGTCTATTCGTTTCCATATATGCGCAAATTTACGCTTTCCCACATAAAAGCGCAAGACAGCATAGGGTTAACAAAATAGTGTCTAAAACGGACACTATTTTTTGTTGTAATCTTCTTTTTACAGATTTTTGCTTCAGAAAAAACGGACAATCAAATAAAATCCACGAGTAATAACCCCTAAAAACCTTGAATCAAGAAGAAGATTATCGGCGCATCGTTCCCACCTCGGCAAAACCAAAAGTCGAAACGGTGTCGGAAGACACAAAAACAAATTGTTAATAAATAAAATAACGCCTATGAATTCTAAGGCAAACAATCATAGCGAAGGCTATTTGCTTCGCGCCAAGCAGATTCAGGAGATAGACAGACTCCATTACGAACCCTATCAGGATTCCTGCCATAAGATGGTATGGAAGAAGTATGTCTATCCTGTCTACGGATGCAACTACCGGACTTTCCTGCGGTATCTGAAAGCGGATACTTCGGGCGTGCCGGAGGGTAAGGCTTCCGCAAGGAAGTAAATGAACTTACCCAACAAAAAAGCCCGTGAATTTCTCCACGGGCTTTTTGCTTTTCTTTCTGAAAAACTAGTTCAAACCTTGGCGGGCGAGTTCGCGGTATTCTTCGCCGGTGCAGGTATAGATGGTGTAGGCGCCGGACTTGAAGAAGTCCACCATATCCACAAAACGTTTTTCGTCCATCATCTTTTGAAGAATGGCACGATTCTTTCTCATAAGAGAATTGGGGATATAGCCGAGAGTGTCGAGCACTTGGTTAGGATCATTCAAATCAAAATCTCCGGGGTATAGATAAGGATCCCTATAACGTTTAAGAGCAGTATCATAAACAGCTTGAAACACCACATTCTCCGTGCAAGTCAACCAACCCAAGTACTCGGTACCATCAACGCCTATGTATACACCATCCACAATATGTTCCTGCTCCCATCTTACGATATAATCGGAGTGAAAAGAAAAGGTATGTGCAAGGGTGTCGCGTCTAAAATACGACCCATCGGTAAAAAAATATCTACTGTCTGCCAACTCCATAGGGTCTGTTACTTTATTATGATCCGGACCGAAGTCCACCCATTGGCCAGAATAGTTACAAACATAACGAGACAATCTGTGCACGGAAACACTATCCCCGACGATATCAACGGCTTTTCTTTTGTTTTGTGAATCAATATTCATTTTGCAGATAGCCTGCTTCAAAACCTGCGAGGTTCCCTTTTTTTCTGGTTTCTCACAGGCAACTAGCAGTACTGCAGTCAACAACAAAAAAAACACTTTTTTCATATCCTTTCAATCTTTAATTTTTGCAAAGATAACAAATTTTACGCTGTGAGCGTGAGAGTGGTCTTTATCAACATAAAACCAACGCCATAGTTATGATATCCTGCATAGCCATTTGGGTCACGATGAAAGACAATGGCTTCACTTCCCGCACTCCATCTGATCTCGTATGTGGTGAGATAATGTCTGCTTTGCGGTGCAAAAGGGAGAATCATATAACTTCCAGCTTCTGACGGCATCGTGATATAGAGACATTTTTCACCATCAAAAGTTTCTTGTCTAGTTTTCAACGTCTCAGATTTAAAACCATACAGAATCTTGCCTTGTCCAATAAAGTAAATGCCCACAATCTGGAAGTCGGTTAATTGTTTCTTGTCGGCGGCGGACATAAGGCCTTTGGTGGTGCTGGTGGCGACAGCGTCAGGGATTTTGACAGTGCGGGATGTGATTCCAGTAACGTGCCCTTTGTCATCGTTGGCAACCTGTCCCACGATAAAGGTTGACCCGAACCCCGGCGTTTGGTTGGCTGTCGGGTAGCCATTCCGTGCAGTATTGGTCGGGTGGGTGTAATTATTTGCCCCCGTTGCGATACCGTCAAGTTTAGCCTTGTCGGCGGCGGCCATGAAGCCAGGAAGATTTGTCGTGGCGACGGTGACATTGAGCACGGGCGAGAAGAAATATGCACCGTGCGTAACCGTAAAATAGGTGTCGATATTGAAAGGTGTAATGGCAATCAATACACCGTTAACCGTGATATAGAAATCGGAAATCTCTCCGAGGTCTCTACCACTGTTGGATATGCTGTCTTTGGAATAAGTAAGGCCAATGGCCGCGCCGGAGGCAAGTGCGGTTTCTGCAATCGTTCCGTTTTTTTCTCCGCTCACCGCATTCACAAGGGTTGATCCAGCGGCAGTAATGGTAAGTTTATCGTAATTGCTTTCGGAAGACACAAGCCATTTAAGTTTGAAGGTGCAGGCTTGTTTGGCGGTCAAAGTGGTCGTGGCAGAGGAACTGTTTTTACCTCCGTTATTGCTCCGCCATACACCTGTGGGAAGGGAAGTCTTTTTGGCATAGGTGTCTTTGATTACATTACCTTCGCTGTCTTGTGTGGCCTTGGTGGCCGTAGTCGCGGAGGCTATGTTGCCCGTTTTGTCGGCCTTGGCATCGAGTTCTTTTTTTAAGTCGTCGGCAAGGTCTTCTTTCGCCACATTTTCCTTAAAGGCTAAGGCCTTGAGGTCGGAGAACCATTTTTTGATCTTGCCGAAAGTCGTGCCGAGGGTTTCTTTCGGTTGAATGTTTTCCCGTGTCGTGGCAACGGTAAAGTTCACCATCAGGTTTTCGGGCAGGCGTTCGCCGCCATCTTCTGTAATTTTCAGCGGAAACTTATCCTTTACGTCATTTGCGACCGTGGTTTCCTGCGCCGTGTAGTTGTAGGCGATGGGCTTGTTTTTTCCGTCCACATAGACGCGTTCTTCGGGCGTGCGCTTCAATGTTAGGTAGACGGGAAATTTTTCCGTAACACAGCCCTCAAAACGGGCTATCTTCACGCCTTTCTTTCGGTTGTCTTCGTCCAGTTCCCACAAGGCCACCATACCCGAACCTATCCGTTTCTCGGTGGCATCGACCTCGCAGCCCTGAATGATGCAGGGCGCGTAGAGCTCTCTTAACCTTGATATAAGAATTTGTGGTGTATTTCGAAACTATTATTGAGATTTTCCGTGAGATTGTAAACAAAGAATGCTAACACACAAAAGGCCCAAGCAACAGCTTGGGCCCTTTGTCTTGGGGCAAACATATACCTTTCGGAACGCCTTATTTCACCACCAGCCGTTTGGTGTATGTTCGGTTTTTGGAGGTGAGTTTGATGAAGTAAAGGCCGGCGGAAGGCAAGGTGCCGATAAACCGGCCGCCTTGTATTTGCTTTGACTGGATGCAGGCGCCTGAGGCATTGTAAATCTGCAAATATGCATCTTCTTCTGTCTCTACGGTAAAACTCCCGTTTGTGGGATTGGGGTAAAGTTTCACACTCATGGGGGTGGCCACCATATTTCCTGTTCCCACTTCTATGTAAACAGTATCAGTGATTACAATCGTATCGGTGATTACAATCGTGTCCGTCTTCACTTCGGTGATTGTAACCGTATCGTGAATGGGCTGGGTCAATCGGGGAAGAACCTCTCGGTTGATGCTTTTATACGTTACCTCGTTGGCGGTAGCTGTAG
>JAAVBQ010000048.1 GCA_014803485.1 bacterium
ACTGCCTAAATCGTCAGCCATGGCTGACGATTTAAATTCGTCAGTCGCGACTGACGATTTACAATCGTTTCTTTGTCTTGGCTTTACACATCATATGATTATACTGCACGGAGAGAAAGACGTATCCAAACGTATAAAATATATCCGTCTGTCTTTGGAAAACAAATGGAACAAAAGATATCTACAACAACAGATTAAAGACCATGTTGCCGATAACTATGGTGTAATGCCGTCTAATTTCAACCTAACGATACGTGATTCAAAAGATGCCATCAAGGCGATAGATATGTTTAAGGATGATAAAGAAGCCGCATGAAAATCCTTCCATCGGAATAGTATTGTGTAAGACTGCTGACAAGGATTTTGTCGAGTATGTTATTCAGGATTACGACAAACCCATGGGGGTGGCTGCATATCGGCTCCGTCAAGAAATGCCGAAGAAATTACGTGACGCGCTTCCTGATGTGGAGGATTTAAAAAAATTGTTGTAGCGGACAAGGGCTATTTCTACCGCATCGTGTCTGCCTTGGGCCTCGCGGTGGAGCTCCACCCTGTTGGCTGAGGCGCCACGCCCCACGGAAATAAGCTATAATTTTGTTAAATTTGCAGACTTTGCGAATTATAAGATGAGACAGGACGAAAACGCGAAATTTGAGAAGAAACGGATTCGCAGCGCGCACGTAACCACGGTGCTGTCGATTGCCACGGTGCTCTTTTTGTTGAGCTTGCAGGGCATCATGCTGGGCTATACCCAAAAGATTTCCAACTACGTAAAGGAAAACATCGGGTTCACCCTCATGATCAAGGACTACACCCGCGAACAGGATATCCTCGACCTCAAGGACATCATCGACCGCTCGCCCTACGTCAAGAGCAGCCGCTATATCAGCAAGGACGAAGCCGCCCGCGAACTCAAGGAAGACCTCGGGCAAGACTTCGTGGGCTTCTTGGGCTACAACCCCCTCCTGCCCTCCATCGAAATTCATCTCAAGGCCGACTACGCCAATCAGGACAGCGTGTCCAAATTCGAAGAGCAACTCACCCGCTATCACATTGTCAAGGAAATGTATTATCAGCCCGACCTAATCCGTCTGGTGAACGACAACGTGGCCAAAATCATCTTCTGGCTGAGTTTGATAAGCCTCTTCATCCTTGTGGTGGCGATTTATTTGGTGAGCAACACCATTCGCTTGCTTATCTATTCAAAACGCTTCAATATCAATACCATGCAGCTGGTCGGAGCCAAACCCTCGTTCATCTGCCGCCCGTTCCTATACAAGAGTCTTGTACAAGGCATTTTGGGCAGCCTGATTGCTTGGGCGGGCACCAGTTTGGTGTGGCTTTATTTTCACAGGAAACTTCCCGAAATCATCAACGCCAACGATATGGGCATGGTGGCGGCGGTCTACGCGGGGGTGCTGGTGGTGGGCATCACCTTCACCATGGTGTCGGCCTGGATTTCAGTGAACAAATATTTGAGAATGCGTAATTCCGACAGAATATATGAATAAAGAAACGAAAACTCCAAATCAAAAGATGTTCGATTTCGCTTTCGGGCGTAAGAATTATATCCTG
Organism: bacterium; assembly: GCA_014803485.1. Classification (GTDB taxonomy): domain Bacteria; phylum Bacteroidota; class Bacteroidia; order Bacteroidales; family P3; genus Pullibacteroides. The sequence continues at coordinate 1,576 of JAAVBQ010000048.1, forward strand.
ATGATTGCCGGACTGGTGGTGTTGGCCATAGGCTACCTGCTCTTGGCCGGCGGCGGCAGCACCGACCCCGATGTGTTCAGCTACGAGCTGTTCAACACCCGTAGGCTCATCGTCGCGCCCCTTGTGATTCTGGCGGGCTTTATCGTGGAGATTTTCGCCATTATGTCCAAGCCATGAGCGCGCTCGAAGCCCTTATTCTCGGCTTGATTCAAGGCCTCACCGAATTTTTGCCCGTGAGCAGCAGCGGGCATCTGGAAATCGGCAAGGCGCTTTTGGGCGTACAGGCCACCGACGACCTTCTCTTTACCGTGGTGGTGCACGGAGCCACCGTATTGAGCACCCTCGTGGTGTTTTGGAAAGAAATCGTGAGGTTGCTGAAAGGTTTGTTCCGCTTCCAAATGAACGACGAAACCGTATATGTGCTCAAGCTGGTTGTTTCGATGATTCCCATTCTGCTTGTGGGCGTTTTCTTCAAGGATACGGTGGAAGGCTTTTTCGGCAACAATCTTGTGTTGGTGGGCTGCATGCTTCTGCTCACCGCCCTCCTGCTCACCCTCGCCACCTACCTCGGTTCGGGAAAACATGAAATCCGTTTCCGCGATGCCTTCATCATAGGTTTGGCGCAATGTGTGGCCGTGCTTCCGGGACTTTCGCGCAGCGGCACCACTATCGCCACGGGGCTTCTGCTGGGCGACAAGAAGGAAAGTGTGGCGCAGTTCTCGTTCCTCATGGTGCTGGTGCCTATTTTGGGCGAGAACCTTCTCACGCTGTTTTCGGGCGAGATAGGCCATTCGGCCATACCTCTCGGCAGTCTGGCGATAGGCTTCCTCGCCGCCTTTGTATCCGGTTGGGCGGCCTGCCGTTTCATGCTCCGCATCGTGCGCAAGGGCAAGTTGGTGTATTTTGCCGCCTACTGCGTGGTGGTGGGTCTGTTAGCTATTTTTCTGTAAGGATTTTCCGAAGAGATATGAATCGTAGAATTTTCTTTCTTGCCTTAGGGTTGTGGTGCGGCATGATGCATTTTGTTCTAGCGCAGGACGTTGTCTGCACGCCCGACCCTGCCGCGCTCAAACGCGCCGAAACCAACTATCAACGGGCCCTCGCGGCCTATCAGAACGGTCTGAACAACCAAGCGTGGAAGTTCATCCGCATCGCCCAGAACATTGAACCCTGTTATGCCGAGCTGCACTTGCTCAAAGCTTCCGTATGGGAAGATGAAAAGAGTTTCGACAGCGCGATAAGTGCTTATCGGAAAGCCCTTTCCATCAACCCCGATGTTTATCCGAATGCTTGGTTCTTTTTGGCGCAGTTGGAAATGAATACGGGGCGGTATGAGGAAGCCGACACGCATTTCACCCGCTTCCTCACCTATTCTTCCATAAGCGCCAAGATGCGCGAGAAGGCGGAGATGATGTGCCTGCGCAACCGCGAGACCCTCAAGACGGTAGAGAACAGCGTGCCTTTCTCTCCCATCAATCTGGGGCCGAACATCAACACGCCCTACGACGAATACATGCCGTTGGTGACTGTCGATGACAGTATGCTCATCTTTACGCGGCGTTATATGAAGGAGTATCCCGATACCAAACTCAGGAAGTTGGAGGAGGATTTCTTCATGAGCAAGCGCGACAGCACGGGGGCTTGGACGCTGGCCGTGCTGCTTCCCGGCGAGGTGAATTCGGACGACAACGAAGGCACGCAGTCCATTTCGCCCGACGGACGCTATCTTTTCTTTGCCGGTTGCGGGAGGCGCGACGGCAGGGGCAGTTGCGACATCTATGTGTCGCGCCGCACGAAAGACGGTTGGGGACGCCCCTTCAATATCGGGGAGCCGGTCAACACCATAGCATGGGAATCGCAGCCCTGCATGTCGTCCGACGGCAAGACGCTCTATTTTGCCAGCACCCGCGCGGGCGGCCACGGCGGCAGCGACCTGTGGAAGGCCGAACTCACCGACATAGGCACCTGGCGCACGCCCGTCAACCTCGGCGATGTCATCAACACCCCCGGCGACGAAAGCTCGCCTTTCCTGCATCCCGACGGCAAGACGCTCTATTTCGCCTCCAACGGACACGGCGGTTTGGGCGGAGTGGACCTGTGGGTGAGCCGTATGGACGAAAAAGGGCGCTGGAGCGTGCCGCAGAACTTGGGCTACCCTATCAACACGCATCAGGATGAATTCGCCCTCTATGTGAACGCACGCGGCGACACCGCCTATTACTCACGCACGGGCGAGGACGGCTACGGCAAGGCCGACATCTACGCCTTCCCCCTCTACGAACAGGCGCGTCCCGCCACGGTTTCGTTCATGCGCGGAAATGTGTACGATGAGGAAACAGGCAAACCCTTGGCGGCCAAGTTTGAATTGATTAGTTTGAAAACCAAGCAGGTGCGCATCGCCTCCCAAGCCGATGCCCGCGACGGGGGATTTTTTGTGTGCCTGCCCTGCGACGAGGCTTTCGCCCTCAACGTATCCTGCCCCGGCTACCTTTTCTATTCGGAACACATTGCCTTGGACGGCAAGCACATCAACACCCCTCTGCAAAAAGGCATCGCGTTGAAGCCCATCCGCAAGGATGCCGCCATCGTGCTCAACAACATTTTCTATAAGACCAACCAATATACGTTGGAAGAGAGTTCGTTGGCCGAATTGGGAAGGATTTTCACGTTCCTTGCGCAAAACCCCTCCGTGAAGGTGGAAATCGGCGGACACACCGACGACATCGGGGCGGCCAGCTATAACAAGCCCCTGTCGCAGAAACGTGCGCAGGCCGTGGCCGACTATCTGATAAGCCAAGGCATAGATGCCGCACGGCTCTCGGCGGTGGGCTACGGCATGGACCGGCCCGCCGTGCCCAACGACAGCGACGAGAACCGTGCCCTCAACCGCCGCACGGAAATGAAGATTTTGTAGCCATGACAGATTTCAACCCCAACGAGGCCTGCGCGCCCAATAATCATTACTTCGGCTTTCCGTACAACCACGAGGACTGCCCTCTTGTGCTGGTGTCCATGCCCTGGGATGTCACCACCTCCTACCGTGCCGGCGCCGCCCACGGGCCGCAAGCCATTCTCGACGCTTCCGTGCAGCTGGATTTCTTCGATTTCGAGATTCCGGACGCATGGAACCTCGGCATCGGCACCTATCCCGTGGAAGAATCACGCCCCATCGCCGCCCTCTCGGCCAAGATGCGGCCTGTGGCCGAAAAACAGATTGCCTTCTCGGAAGGACGCCTCAAACGCTATCCTCAGGCGCGGCGCGAAGCCGACCACCGCTTGCTGGAGGAGTCTTGCCAAAGGGTAAACGCCTGGTTGGAAACCGTCTGCACCGACATTCTGAAAGAGAACCGCCACGTTGCCGTGGTGGGAGGCGACCACAGCAGCCCCTACGGTCTGCTCAAGGCCCTTTCGCGCGTGCACGACACTTTCGGCATCCTGCACCTCGACGCACACGCGGACCTGCGCAAGGCCTACGAAGATTTCACCTTTTCTCACGCTTCCATCATGTACAACGCCTTGCAGTTGAAGCAGGTGATAAAACTCGTGCAGGTGGGCATCCGCGACGTATGTCAGGACGAACAGGATTTTGCGGCCGCACAGGGCGGCCGTGTACGGCAATTCCCCGACATCAGCCTGCACAAACGCCTCTACGAAGGCGAAACATGGCGCACGCTCTGCCAGGAAATCGTTTCCTCCCTCCCGGAGAAAGTCTACATCAGCTTCGACATCGATGCCCTGCAACCCGCCCTCTGCCCCCACACGGGAACCCCGGTACCCGGCGGTCTCGACTTTGCCCAAGTTCGCTATCTGCTATCCATACTTCGGGAAAGCGGCAAACGCATCATAGGTTTCGACCTCTCGGAAGTGGCCCCCGCGCCCTCTCTCCCCCTGCAGCTCGCCGACGAATGGGACGGTAATGTGGGCGCCCGTGTGCTGTATATGCTTTCCAACACGCTGCTGGCCTCCCTGCACTAGGGTTCCATCTTGCAAGAACCGTTTTTTTTCAATACTTTTGCGCTCCCTTTCGGAGCGTGTCCCGTGGCGTTTCACAGGCCGTTTCCGCAGGGTGAAACGATTATAAAAACAAAAGAAAGATGGCAACAACGGCTGACTTCAAGAACGGTTTGTGTATCAATTTCAATCATGATATATGGCAAATCGTTGACTTTCAACATGTAAAACCCGGAAAAGGTGCGGCTTTCGTGCGTACCAAGCTCAAGAACCTCAAGAACGGCCGCGTTTTGGAAAACACCTTTCCCGCCGGTGTCAAAATCGATACCGCCCGTGTGGAACGTCGTGCCTATCAGTTTCTCTATAAAGACGAAGCCGGCTATAATTTCATGAATTCCGAAACCTACGACCAAATCAATATTCCCGAAGCGGTCATCAACAATCCCCAGTTCCTCAAGGAAGGCTGCACGGTGGATATCGTGGTGCATGCGGAAACCGAAGACCCCCTCACCTGCGAATTGCCCGCCTATATGGATTTCACCGTTACCTATACCGAACCCGGTGAAAAGGGCAACACCGCCACCAACGCCATGAAGGACGCCACCATCGATACGGGAGCCACCATCCGGGTGCCTCTGTTCGTCAACACGGGCGACATGGTTCGTGTGGATACCCGCACGGGAGATTACTCCAAACGTATATAATTATTTTTAAGCCATACCCCTCCCGATGAAATTCGAAAAACCGATCCGTATAAAGGATTTGATGGATTTGATGGAGGATGTGCGTCTGGTGGGAGATGAAAATTTCCTTGTAGGCGGCATCAACGAAATTCACATGGTGGACGAAGGCGACCTTACTTTCGTCGATCTCGATAAATATTACGACAAGGCGCTTAAATCGAACGCGAGTGTGGTGATGTTGGACAAGGAGGTGGAGTGTCCCGCAGGCAAATGTCTGTTGATTACGCCCGACCCTATGGCCAATTTCAACCGCCTGACGCGGCATTTCAAGCCTTTTGAACCGGCCACGGCCATGATAAGCCCCACCGCCAAGATCGGCAAGGGCACGATTGTCCAACCCGGTGTCTTTATCGGCAATCATGTGGAAATCGGCGAAGATTGCATCATCCATGCCAATGTGGTGATCAACGACTATACGATTATCGGAAACCGCACCATCATTCAGTCGGGTTCGGTTATCGGAGGCGATGCCTGCTATTTTCAGCGCAGCCGCACCACGGGGCAGTTCCGCAAGTTCGAGTCGAGCGGCCGCGTGATTATCGGCAACGACGTGGAAGTGGGCGCCTTATGTGCCATCGACCGCGGTGTGAGCGGCAAGACCACCATCGGCGACGGCACCAAAATGGACAATTTCATTCAAATCGGACACGATACCCATATCGGAAAGCATGTCTTGATTGGGGCGCACGCGGCCATCGCGGGAGTGTCCACCATCGAGGATTATGTTTCGATTTGGGCGGCCGCCCTCATCAACAAAGACTTGGTTATCGGCAAAGGCGCGGTGGTGCTGGCCACTACGGCGGTCGACAAGTCGCTTGAGGCCGGCAAGGTATATTTCGGCACGCCGGCCGTGGAAGCCAGGCTGAAATGGAAGGAAATGGCCTGCACCCGCGCGTTGCCCGAAATGATGGAGCGTCTGCAAGCGGTGCTTAAGGCACAGGAAAATAAATAAGAGAAACTGCAGTCATAAAAAAAAAGCGGCCTTGGGCCGCTTTTTTTATTTCAAGACATCAGTATACTCAGGTTCGAAACAAACAGCTTCACCGACATCGCCAATAGAATCACGCCGAAGAAACGGCGCGAAACGTAGATACCGTTGCGCCCGATAAGTTTCTCTACCCAAAATACGTTCCGTATTACAAAGTAGACCAATATCATATTCAACACCACCGCCACGATGATGTTCTCCAACGCACATTCAGAGCGCAGAGAAAGTTCGGTGGTGAGGGTGCCGGGGCCCGCCACAAGGGGAAACACCACGGGAATGAGCGTGGCCTGCGCGGAGGAATTTCCCGTGTCGTTCTTAAAGAGCTCCACGTTGAAAGTCATCTCGACGGCCAAGGCGAAGAGCACCAACGCTCCCGCAACGGCAAAAGAGGCTATGTCGGTGTTGAAAAGCTTCAACAGGGCCTCTCCTGCAAAAAGAAACACAATCAGGATAGCCAGAGAAATCAAGGAAGCCTTCAAGGCCGACACCTTCCTGCCCGAACTCTGCAAATCGGCGAAAACGGGAATGGAACCCGTTACGTCGATAACCGCGAAGAGCACCATGAAAGCCGTGGCAATCTCCTGCCAGCTGAAATGCAAACCCATCTTACAAGGTTCCGCCGATAAGGATGGCGGCCAAGAGGGCGATAATGGCGTACAACTCGGGGAATACGGCCAAAATCATGGTCGAGCTGAAGAGGTTGTGACCGTTGCCCATGCCGTTGATACCGTCGGCGCACACTTTCGACTGGCGCAAGGCGGAGAACAGGGCCACGAAACCTACGGCCAGACCGGCTCCCATAACGGCAGCGGCTTGAAACCAGCTGATTTCGGGCGTAATTTTCGGATAAATCAGGAAGAAGCCCACAAAGCCGTAAAGACCTTGCGTGGCGGGCAAGGCACTGAGGGCGATGCACGAACCGAACACATCGGGTTTCTTCTTCAACGCGCCGAGCGTGGCGCCGCCGGTAATGGATACTCCGTAGGCACTTCCGATGCCCGAAAGGGCTACCATAATGGCAATGCCTAAATAGGCAAGAACTACAGGATTCATAATTTCACTTTTTTGTATTAATAATTATTAATTCTTTTTCATAAACGGCTTATAGGCCTTGCCGCCGCCCGCGAAACCCGCATTCTTGTAGAATTCCACAAAGGTGAGGCGGATAGGGTGAACCAAGGCACCCAATATACACAAAGCCAAGTTGAGACCATGTCCGAAAAGCAGAATCGCCAACATGACGATCTGGCTCACCACCGGCACGCCTACACCCGCCGCCGCATCCAAGGCCAAGGTATTGAACACCGAGCCGAGGATGCCGCCCGTGAGCCCGAGGGCAAACAGACGGATATACGAAAGCAGGTCGCCGACAAGACCGGTCGCGGTATTGTAGGTGGCCCACAGCCCCGAACCGAAATTGAGCAATATGTTTTTGTCGGGATTGTTGTAGAAAAGGGCGAAAACAGCCCCCACGCCCGTCAAACCATACAGCACGTAGCTCACTCCGGCGGGCACGGCCACCCCTATCATGGGAAGCCCCACCAACAGAGCCCCGAACACCAGCACGAAAATCCAACCCAAGCGGTAGAGCGCGTATTTGAAGCCCTGCATCTTGGTGATCCGCACCACATCGAGCGCCATACCGAAGATAATCTGAACGGCCCCTATCACCAACGAAAGGGTCATCATCTGATTGCTGTCGAAGATAAAGTCGCGGAACTTGCCCAAGGCCTCTATCTTCACCAACTCTATGCCGAAGAAAGTGCCCGAGAGCGTGCCGAAGATAACCGTGCCCACGCCCAACCAAAAGGCGAGCCACGCCATGCCCTTGAGTTTCTGCGGCAACTTGAACGCCAGATACAAACCCGCCGCAATGATGAGCAGACCGTAGCCGGCATCGCCGAGGCAGAAGCCGAAGAACGCCATGAAGAAAGGCGCGAGTGCGGGGGTGAGGTCTATTTCGCGGTAGGAAGGCAGCGAAAACAGGTTGGTGATAGGCTCAAAAAGCCTGCCGAACCAACCGTTACGCAGAAGTACGGGAATTTCGGACGCTTTCTCTTCGGGTACCTCCTCGGCGGCACGGGTCTGATAGACCACATCTTCCCGTTGCAAGAAAGCCTCGAACGCAGAAGCCTGTTCTTCGGGCAGATAGCCTTCCACCAGACGCAGGGTGCCTTCGGCCTCGTCGGGCACGTTGAGCGACACTGTCTTGTATTCCAATTTATTGAACAGATCCGTCTGATAGGCCTTCAAGTCGGGTTGACGGAAAGCGGCGAGGGCGTGTATCCGTTCCTGCACCTCCCGCAACTCGTTTTGTAAAGATTTCTCTTCCTGCGCCAAAACCGAATAGGTCTTGCGCGGGAACGGCAGAATGTCTACCGAGGCGCCGATCGCCCTGCCCAACATTTCGGGTGTCATCCGGTCGGCTTCGCGGGCCGTGGTGACCCACACGAAATAGGCCACGCCGTCTTTCTCACCCACTCTCTGCACCGGATACAACGCCCTCGCCTCCCCTTCGCTCTTGGGGAAACGCTTGGCCGAAGCGCCGGCCAGCACCAGCCCCACATCGGCTTTCTCGCGCAGTTCCTGCAACCGGGCTTCATCGAAATCGCCCCATATCGCGGCGGCTTTCACCTCTCCGCTCACCTGCTCTATCTGTGCTTTCAACTCCGTCTTGCGCAGCAAAAGACGCTCGGCCTCGGCAAGCAAATCCTCGCCCCGCATAGCCTCCACGCCCGCTTTTCCGGCCGAAAAATCCTTGCCTTCAGGCATTTCTTTTTTTTCGGCCTTGAGCAGGGAAAGCACCTTGCCCACACGCTCCAGCACGGGATAGAACTCGGTATCGGCCTTGGAACTGTGTATTTCCTCCTGCCGTATATCCAAAAGGCCCTCTTCCTGCAACCTGCCCATAAACGCGGCAAAGTCGCGGTGATAGACCAAAATGGAAAATTGCCTCATCGGTACAATCATAACGCGGCCTCCTCTGCATGACGGCTCTTAACGATTTTCTGCGCCGATTTGGAGAGGTTCTCCTCGTCCTCGATAAAACGCTTTATCTTGCGAATCGCCTCGTTATAGCCGGGAATTTGCACTTTTTCGTATAGGTTCACCTTTTGGGTGGTCTTCTTGCGGGCCGTATCCAAAAGGTTCATTTTATAGGTATAAATCTCGCTCTCAATACCCATGCGCACCAACTCCTTCAACAGACCCAAGCCGTCGGCATACCACAGGGGAGCATCGAAAAGAGGATATTTCTTCTCGCTGAAAACAATGTCCTCCACGCGGGGAATTTTCACGCCTGCAATCTTCACCATTTCCAACTTCACATCCTCCACCTTAATCAAGTCGGGCCGGAATTCGGTGAAAAGACGCGAGAATCCCTCCATCTCACGCATCTTGGCGTCCAACGCGGCATCCATGCGCTCGGCGTCGGCCTTGGCGCGTTTCACCTCCATACGCAAAGCCGATTCCTTGTTCTTGATGGTTGGCAACGCGCGGGTCCGGGCCTTGAGTTTTTTGTCAAGCTCGTTGAGGGCGGTTTTGTTATATTGAAACTTAATAGCCATGCTTGCTGCCTTTTAGCCTCGCCAGTATTTATCCATAAACTCTTTCTTAATGGCAACCTCGGTGGGTGTGAAATACTTGCCGAACATCGTCCAGATACGGTCGAGCATCTCGGTGGTGTCTATGTTGATGTCGATAGCCAGGATATTGGCGGCGTAGTCTTTGGCGAAAGCCAGGGCGCGTTCGTCGTAGTCGCTCAGTTCAAAACCGTTCTCGAGCTTGGTCTTGGCATTGGCGGCATCGGCGTAGAGACGCACCGAAGCGTTCATCACCTGCGGGTGGTCTTCGCGGGTCTGCTTGCCTATAACCAACTGTTTCAGACGCGAAAGCGAGCGGAAAGGATCCACGATAACCTTGTTCACATCGCTGTCCTTGCGCAAAAACAACTGACCTTCGGTAATATAACCCGTATTGTCGGGAATGGCGTGCGTGATGTCGCCCCCGCTCAAGGTGGTCACCGCCAAAATGGTGATGGAGCCTCCGTCGGGCAGCTCGGCCGCCTTTTCGTAAATCTTGGCCAAGTCGGAGTAGAGCGAACCGGGCATACTGTCTTTGGAGGGAATCTGATCCATACGGTTGCTCACAATACTGAGCGCGTCGGCATAGAGGGTCATGTCGGTGAGAAGCACCAACACTTTCTCTTTCTTGTCCACGGCAAAGTATTCGGCGGCGGTGAGCGCCATATCGGGAATCAGGAGGCGTTCCACGGGAGGCTGCTCGGTGGTGTTGACGAAGCAGATGATTTTGTCGAGCGCGCCGGCGTTCTCAAAGGCTTTCTTATAGAACAGATAGTCGTCGTTGGTGAGCCCCATGCCGCCGAGGATAATTTTGTCTACCTTGGCGCGGAGGGCCACCATGCACATCACTTGGTTGTAGGGTTGGTCGGGGTCGGCGAAGAAAGGAATCTTCTGCCCCGAAACCAGCGTGTTGTTCAAGTCGATGCCGGCTATACCGGTGGGGATGATCTGCGAGGGTTGCTTGCGTTTCATGGGGTTGACGGAGGGACCGCCGATTTCCCGCGATTCGCCTTCGGGCTCGGCGCCGCCGTCGATAGGCTCGCCGTAGGCGTTGAAGAAACGTCCGGCCAAATCCTCGCCCACTTTCAGGCTGGGAACGCGGCCGGTGAAGGCTACTTCGGCGTTGGTGGCCAAGCCTTCGGTGCCGGCGAACACCTGCAACGTCACCTTGTCGCCGTTTATTTTCACCACCTGCGCCAAGCGGTCGCCCACCACGGCAAGTTCGTCGTTGGAGGCTCCCTGCGCCCGCACGGTCACCGTAGCCTTGGTAACAGCTTCCAACTTGGTGTAGATTCTCTGAAAAGCCTTGTTGTTCTGCATATCGTTTATTTTCTCTTTACTAATTAATCTTTTCCGCCCCTCCTATTACCTACCCTCCTGCGCCGCCACCAAGGCGTCGATTTTGGCCTCGTAGTCCTTGAAGGTTGCATCGCCGAACTGCGCGTAGTTCATCTGACGGAAATCGTTAATCAACTCCTTGTAGAATTTGACGCACTCCGTGAAATCCTCAAATTCAAGCTCTTTCTTGCAAATATCCATCACTTTGCCGAACATGAACTTCTGACGGTCCATCGGGCAGAGCGCGTCGATTTTGTCGAAAGCGTCCTGTTGCAGAATCACAAAGTCTATCAATTCCGACTTCCAATAGCGGTCGTGATAGAGCACGGGCACACCGTCGTCGCCCAAGATGTTGATTTGCTCGTAGGCCTCCTTGCCGCGCAGCACATAGTTGCGCCCCTCGTTCACCAGCGGAACCCATTCCTCGCCCAACTTTTCGTTGAAATATTCGATGATTTCGGGATATTCGAGATACTTGGAATAGCTGTCTATGGGGTCGATGGCCGGGTAACGCTTGCTGTCGGCACGGGCCTGCGAAAGCGCGTAGAAACAGCGGGCGGCCTTCTTGGTGCCCTCGGTGACGGGTTCCTTGAGGTTACCGCCGGCGGGCGACACGGTTCCGATAAAGGTAATGGAACCCTCGGCGCCGTTGTTCAGGTATACGAAACCCGCACGCGCATAGAAACCCGAGATAATGGCGGGCAAGTCCATGGGGAAAGCGTCCTGCCCGGGAAGTTCCTCCAGACGGTTGCTCATTTCGCGCAAGGCCTGCGCCCAACGCGAGGTGGAGTCTGCCAACAGCAACACTTTCAATCCCATGGCGCGGTAGTATTCGCCTATCGTCATGGCGGTGTACACCGAAGCTTCGCGGGCGGCCACCGGCATGTTCGACGTGTTGCAGATAATCGTGGTGCGCTCCATGAGGTTGCGCCCCGTGCGCGGGTCTATCAATTCGGGAAATTCCTTGAAGATTTCCACCACTTCGTTGGCACGTTCCCCGCAGGCGGCCATCAGAATCACATCCACGTTGGCCTGCTTGGAAATGGCGTGCTGCAACACGGTCTTGCCCGAGCCGAAAGGTCCGGGAATGAAGCCCGTGCCGCCCTCGGCAATAGGATTGAACGTATCTATCACACGCACACCCGTTTCCAATGCACGGAAAGGACGCGGTTTCTCTTTATAAAAGGTGATGGGTTTCTTGACGGGCCATTTCTGCACCATCGTCACCTTGTGGTCCCTGCCCTTGGCATCGGTGAGCACGGCCATTTCATCGTGAATGGTGTAGCTTCCCGTAGGAGTAAGGCTCTTGACCGTATATTCACCCTCGAACTTAAAGGGAACCATCACTTTGTGAGGCAACCAACCTTCCTTCACCTCGCCGAGCCAGTCGCCGGCCTTCACCTTGTCTCCCACCTTGGCCAAAGGTTTGTATTCCCATTTCTTGGTGTCGTCGAGGGGCGCGGTATAGCAGCCGCGTTTCAAGAACACGCCCTCCATGGTGGCCAGATTGTTCTGCAGACCGTCGTAGTTGCTCGAAAGCAAGCCCGGCCCCAGCGTGGCTTCCAACATCTGCCCCTCGAATTCCACGTCACACCCCGTGCGCAGGCCACGGGTGCTCTCGAACACCTGCACGTAGGCCGTGTCTCCGGTAATCTTGATAACCTCGGCCATGAGCTTCACCCCGTCGAGGTCGATATAGCAAATTTCGTTTTGGGCAACCGGTCCGTCCACCGTCACCATAACCAAGTTGGAGACGATACCGCTTACTTTTCCTGTTGACTTTTCCATATCTTTGTTTAACTATTTACTAATTAAATTCATCCGCCGCTCTGTTCATTCAAACCTTACCCGCCGCATCTGCGCCACCGTGTCGCGCAAAAGCGTCAGGCCACGTTCCTTATCCAAATTCTTCCACCGTTGCAGAATGCCCGCCTTCACGAAATAGGCCAGCACCGCATTCAGGTCGAAATCCTCGCCCCGAACCATTTCCTCGGCCATATTCCAGCGGAACCTGTCCACACGGCGCTCGCGCTCATACACATCGCTCAGCGACAGAGCCGAGAACAAATCCTCCGCATACGAAAGACGCAACTTGAGCCCGAAATCCTCCTGCTTGAAATTCTCTTTAATCCACGTGATTAATTCGGGTTCTTCGCCGGGATAGACAAATTCTTCCTGCGGCGCACGCCCTTGAAGACGCGCGGCAAAGGCCACCAAGGTGTTGCGGAGCACCAAATCGAAATCATACCACTTGCGAACGAAAGCGTTACGGCTCTTTCGGGCGGCAACATAGAATTCCCTGTCGAGGATATTTTTCAGGAAAGCTTCCAGTTCCTCGCCCTGCAACTCCACGGCAAGGTCCTCCTCCCCGTTCACCATCATAGACAGCGAAGACGCCCAAAAACGCCGCTGATAATCGGGCATTTCGGGATGCGAAGCCACATACTCCCTGCGCGCGTCCTCGTCCGAAGCCCCCATGTAACGCCTCACCACCTCCCTATGCTCGAGAAAAGCCAAAAAGAAACGCACCGTCTTCGCATCGCCCTCGCTCAACAGCTCCATAATCTGCGCCGAAAGCTCCTCATACGAGAAGCCGTCGAGGTTCATGTCGAAGCCCAATTCGGGCAGACCACTCACCAAATACGTGTAGTAAGCACCCATAGAAAGCCCTCCCTACGCGTTAAAAAGCATTTTTTTGATGCGGGGACGGGCGTATTCCTCGAACAAGGCCATGAAATCCTCTTCGGTGAACCCGAGACGGTAGCCCTGCCCCTTGTCGGTAATCTTGAAACCGCCCTGCAGGTCGCCCGAGAATTTCACCTCCAAGCCATTTTTAAGTTCTTGGCCAACAACGTCTTTAAGAAATTTATCGAAAGCCTCGCGATCGGCTTCGGGAAGCAACAGCTCCAAGGCGAAACCCGCGTTCTTTTCGGGATTGAAAGCCGCCATAGCCTTGAGAATCAAGCCCTGCACAAATTCCTTCTGTTCCAACGCCGCATGAACGGCCGCCGCAACAGTCTTCTCCATAAGGCTTTCCTCAATCTGCTGCTTAAGCGTGGCGATAATCTGACGCGACGTGATATTGACCTCTGTCAACGCATTCTTCTTGAGGTCTTCCGCCTCGCGCACGGCCGCATCCACAATGCCCTTGGCCTGTTCGCGCGCCTGTTCGATAGTCTTGGCGGCCTGCGCTTCGGCCTCCCTCAGGAGCCTTTCGCCCTCTTCCCGGCCCTTGCTCAATCCGTCTTCGTAGAGCTTGTCGGTTAGTGCCTGCAACTTGTTCTCCATAAGATTTGATTTTTTAATCTAAAGGGCGAAGTTAACGAAATTCGGCGACTAACGCAACAGGCCGCTGTCTTCTATTACCGGCACTTTGTAGTTCTGCCCTCCAACGTGTGGACTTGCATTTTGCCAAAATGTTATATTGTCAAAACACAAGCCCACGCTTATGTCGGAACAAGAACTGTTTTCCACTAATCCGCAATTACCCTAATTCTCTCCTACTTGCCGTACCGAAACAGCAGAAGCGAAGCCATTGTAAACGCATTCTCCTGACGCATTAAATACCTGCACTTTAAGATTGTTTTTCTTTGAATTACATTCCAATTCCTTAACGGCTGTTTTCCCTTTACTTCCTCCATGAAGAATTCTGGAATATTTTTCATAGATTTTTCTATCACCGGGTTTATTTATCCCTCGTTGCTCATAATACTGAATGGTTCCCTTATACGATTCCAAGGCATTCTTCAATCCCTCCATGCCATACTCTTTGTATATTCTTTCTATATACAATTCTTTTAACTCCAATGATGCATCTCTTTTATTTGTTTTGCCCTCAAACATGTATCTAAACATACGAACATAGTCGGTGAACGAACCGGTATTCACTCCATACAATGTCAATGCTTTTGATTGGCAAACATTCACATCTGCCTTCCCATGATAAATATCTCTCGCCATCTCATAGACGGCATTCATAGCAACATCATCCATTTTCATAAGCTTTTACCATTCCTCCTTTCAATTACTTTTCACCAAAATACTCTAGTATTCTATCTGTCGTATATCTATACAAATTACCATAATCACTACTGGTACTATGTTCCTTATATACCTTGAAACATTTTTGTCCTATAACACGATGAAACACGAGTGTATATTTAAAACCGCAACTTTGGAAATCAAATACCTCTCCTTTTTCCCCTGCTTCTATTGCTGCTGAAAGATCCTTGAGATTACTTATCATCTCCTGATATGTGCCTAAATACAGAACTACCGGATTATAATACTTTGATGCATTTGGCAGCGATAGAGAATAAAATTCAACCCCTTCTATTTCATCTTTATATAGATGATCTGCCATAGTTATTGTTAGAATCTTCTCTGTCTTACCAGCCTTGCGTAATTGCGCAAAACCTACAGTTTGAAAACAGGCCAAAATAAGTACACTCAATAGTGCTCTGTAAAGTTTCATTATCTTTATATTTTTGATTTAGACTACATACCAGATATTTATGTCTTAAAATAAAGATTCAAGACCTATATATCTTCATTAATTTGAGCTTTCTTCTCTATTTTTCTCTTTTGGGTATTTAATCTGTCTTGATATGTAATACTTATTTGTGCAAATTTTTCTATCGAAATCATAATATTACCGTCTTCTTTATCCCAAAAACTTCCATAACGGCATTTGTCTAATTTTACTGCTTGCAACTCATAACCATCCCCCTCATAATAAGGTTTTACAAAGAAATGATAATTATTGGTTTGTACTCCATATTTTCCAATATAACTATCTTTTATATCATTATAATCACTTTTAAGATCGTACCAAGACGTATATTTTTCATCAAACCAAACCGAAACCTGCCAAACGGTTTTCGTTTTTTCAGTTCCAATAATATATAGCTCACACGCTTGCCCCATAAAATCACCCTCCATGGTTATTACGTCTTTGGCCACCTCTGTTTGAACGAAACCCTTTGCTTTCATTTTTGAAGCGAACTCTGTTATTGTTCCGTCAATAGGGGTTTTCATAAACATCATGTGCTCCTGAGCTCCCACTCGTACAGATACAAAGGCAAACAGCATCAAAAAAAGTACAATCAACCTTTTCTTCATCTTGTTATTTATCAATTAATAGTTTGTTTCAAACCAACATTTAACCGCCACGCATAACCCTATCAAGTTTGGGTTAAAACGGAAACGTCTTTTTGCAAATATACTAATTTTATCCGTCAAATTAAACGTAACTATTTGTATTTTATTATTATAAAAACAAACATACACACATACAACGTCCTTTCAAAAGGGAATCTCCACACTCTTTTTCAAATCTTTACGCTTCTGTTTTATAATAATAAATACATCATACAACGACAAAGCGCATCAAAAAAAGTTATCAACAGGGGAATTGGGAGGGCTCCAGCTACGTACCTGTAGCCTGTATAGGCCGGAAAGGGGGCGGATAGGAGCTATTCTTTTCGCGATTTGATGCAGAGTTGCAAAGCAACTCAAATTATGAGCGAAAAAATAGACTCCGTACAGCCCCCTGCGCGGTGGCCTCCGTAAACGAAGCACGACCATTTGGACTACATTTAACAGCCTTTTAACAAAATTTAACACTTCAACCTTCGTTAAAATCCGAGTTCAGACGATATATAGATGACAAAAACTCCGGAGGGTTGGTTAAAATCCAACTTTTTCGTTGCATTTTAGAACGGAATTATATAATTTTGAACACGCTAACATTATGACAACAAAAAGAGATGTTGAATGCTTTTTAGAGCAATTTAAAATCAAGCTCGACATTTACGACATCGTTTTCCGTACACGGACAAACGATAAAAACGAGCGGACACTTTTTGCTTTAGACATTACAAGCCGTTATAGAAAAGATGTGATACGCAATTTGGAAGTGCGCGATTACAGCCAAGGACCCCTTGCGGACGAACTCTATCACGGCACAGAAATGTGGGTGTTCGGCAAAGATGTAAAAGGACAGGAAGTTTATATAAAGATAAGCATGGGGGCGCCCGAGAGGCATACAATTTGCATCTCGTTTCACATTGCGGAACGCCCTATGTGCTATCCGTTTAAAGAATAGTTATGAAAGCTCCGAATTTGGTGAAAAGGATGAAAAGCCCGTTTGCGGACAACGATACGGCCTTGCTTTGCAGCGAACCCGCCACGACGGAGTATCGAGGTGAAACCTATTCGTACACAAGCTATTGGTATCAATGTCAGAAAAGCGGTGAATGCTTCACCACTAACGAGAGCGATGCCTTATGCACGGCGCAAGTCTACGAACAATACCGCCTCCGTCACCATATTCCCACGGTGGAAGAAATCGTGAACTTGCGCAGGCAATGCAAATTTTCCGCCGCCAAGATGAGCGCTTTGCTGGGTATCGGCATCAATCAATACCGTCTTTACGAAGCCGGAGAGATGCCGTCTCTGAGCATAGGAAAACTCCTCTATGCCCTTTGCCACAACCCCGAAACGCTGAAATTCTACCTCAAGAACCGCAAGAAATAAAAAAAAGGCGGAACGCTTTGCATTCCGCCTTTTTTAACCGCTGCACCCTCCTTAGCAGGAAAGTGCGGCCAATGCAATCGAGTTGAGTTTGGTCTTGGTGGTGTCGCCGCGCGAAGAAAGCACGCAGGGAACCTTGGCTCCCACCACCATAGCGGCCACTTCGCCCTGGCAGAACTTGGTGTGCACCTTATAAAAGGTGTTGCCCGCCTCGATATTGGGGAAGAGCAAGCAATCGGCATCGCCGGCCACGGGGCCGCCTACCCCCTTTATTTCGCCCGCTTCTTTGTCGATGGCCACGTCTACCGAGAGGGGGCCGTCTACAAAACCGCCCCTAATCTGCCCTCTTTCGGCCATCTTGGCCAGCAGAGCGCCGTCCACGCAAGCCTGCATACCGGTGGAAACCTGTTCGGTAGCCGCCAAAACGGCCACTTTCGGCTTCTCGATGCCTATATCGTGCGCGGTCTTGATAAGATAGTTGCAGATGGTGGTCTTCTGCTTGAGGTCAGGAGCGGGAATGATAGCCATATCACTCACCACCAAAAGCTTATGATAGAAAGGATTTTGCAGGATAGCGATGTGGGTGAGCGTGGCCTTGGGGCCGGGCATCAGGCCACCGTCCTTGTTGAGAATGGCGCGCATGTATTTGTCGGTGCTCACCAAGCCCTTCATCAGGAAATCGCCCTCGCCGTCGTTAATCAACTTCACGGCTATCTGCGCACACTTGGAATCGTTTTTCTCCTGCACAATCTTGAACTTGTTGATGTCGATGCCTTCCTTTTCGCACACGGCGCGGATCATGTCGGTGTCGCCCACCAAGGTGGCTTCCACCATACCCATATCCACCGCCTGACTGACGGCGCCGATAGTGTGTGCATCCACGGCATAGGCCGCTACCAAACGTTTTTTACCCTTGCTCTTCACAAGCTCGAATAACTCATCTAATTTAGTGATTGCCATATCTGTACTGTTTTAATCGTCTCAAAAAAACTTCGCTAAATTACAAAAATTTCGTATCCTTGCCGCCCCATTCCTATTATATATGCCTCAAATCGACGTTGCATCCACCCCTCTCGGCAAAATCGGCTACAAGCGGATTTTCGGGATTGCTTTTCCTATCATTCTGAGTAACTTGGCGCAGAATGTCATTGCCATCGCCGACACCATTTTCTTGGGTAATCTGGGCGAGGTGGAATTGGGTGCGGCGGCCTTGGCCTCTATCTTCTACCAAGTTATGGTGATGGTTATCTTCGGCTTCGGGGTGGGCGCGCAGATTCTCATGTCGCGACGGCTCGGGCAGGGGCAGTTCAAGTCGATAGGCTGCATCTTTCAGCACACGCTGTGGTTCACACTGTTCTGCGCCTTGCTGCTGTACTCGCTCTTCCTG
This sequence comes from bacterium, assembly GCA_014803485.1. Classification (GTDB taxonomy): domain Bacteria; phylum Bacteroidota; class Bacteroidia; order Bacteroidales; family P3; genus Pullibacteroides. Next base: position 20,098 of record JAAVBQ010000048.1, read on the forward strand.
CTTTTCGGCAACAGCCTCATGGCGGGTATGCTGCACTCGCCCGACATTCTGCAGGCGGTGAGCGACTATATGCACGTGCGCATCTACGGGCTGTTCTTTTCGCTGGCCATCATCGCGTTCAACGCCTTCTACGTGGGCATCGCGCACACCCGCACCATTTCCATCGCCACCCTCATCATGGGGGGCATCAACGTGGTGCTCGACTATGGTCTGGTGTTCGGAGTCTTGGGCTTGCCGCGCATGGAGATGCAGGGAGCGGCTTTGGCTTCGGTAATTGCAGAGGGCATCGGTTTGATTGCCTATGTGTTGCTTACCTATTTCTCGAGTCACCGCAAACAATACCTGCCTTTCGGACGGTTCCGCTTTCAGTTCCGCCTTATCAAAAGCCTCCTGAAGGTGGCCTATCCACTTATGGTGCAGTATCTTCTGTCTTTCGGGAACTATTTCCTCTTTTTCCTCTTCATTGAGGAACTCGGCCAGCGCTCGTTGGCGGTAGCCAACATGACCCGAAGTCTTTACGTGATTTTCCTGCTGCCCATCTGGGGTTTCGCATCCACCACGGCCACCCTCACCTCCTACCTCTGCGGGCAGAAACGCACCCGCGAGATTTTTCCCGTGGCGGGCAAGGCCTTGCTTCTTACCTTACTCTGCATCAGTGTGATTGTGGGTTTGTTCTTTCCGTTTCGGGAAGAGGTGCTGGGCATCTTCACGCACGACAACACTTTGGTGCCCGAGGCGTTTCCGTCTTGCATGGTGGTGATTGCGGCCACCTATCTTATGGCGGTGGCGCAGATTCTGTTCAATACCGTGCTGGGACGGGGCGAAACCAAGGCGGGATTCCTTATCGAAACCGTCAACACGGTGTTCTACTTTCTCTATTGCTGGATCTTCATCCACCTCGACCCCTCCTGTTCGGTGGCCAAGGCCTTCGGCGCGGAAATCACCTATACGATAGGGTTGTTCGTGATTTCGTTGGCGTATATCTTGATAGCGAGGTGTTTCGGAAATGGTAAGATTCGGGAGATATAGGGGCTACCGGCTACTCGAAGTCCTCTATCTTGCCCATGTCTTTCCAAAAGCCGCCTTTCTGTTCCTGAAGCAAAATTTCGTGACGTTGAGCCGCATTCAAATAGGTGTCAATGACCGAAAAGGGCTTGTCTGTGCCATAGGATGCGGCCCATTCTTCTATCAACCTGCATTTTATGATATGTATACCACTGAATGCGAAGGCGTTGAAATTATCGGAAATCGGCTCGCCCTTCACCTGCCCGGTCTTTTCGTTGCGCCATGCGCGCAGGCGGCCTGCGGCGTCGGCATAGAGGTAGCGGGATGTGGGACGGCGACGCACCGACAATAGAGCGGCGGGGCTTTTCGCGGAGAATTCCGTGCAGAAGCTCCGCAAATCCAAATCGCTGAAAACATCTACGTTATGCACTAAAACCGCCTCCTCGCCCGCGAAAAGCCCCGCCGCATAGGCATGGGTCAACGCCCCGCCCGTATCGAGCAAGGCCTCGCTTTCGTCCGAAAACGCCATCTGCAGACCCTGTCGGCGGGCGTATTCCGTGGCGAAATCGCGCAACATGGGCGCAAAATGATGAAGGTTCAGCACAAAGCGGTCGAAGCCCTGCGCTTGCAGATGTTCTATCAGATGCACCAACAGAGGTTTGCCCTGATACTCCACCAAGGCTTTGGGACAGTGGTCGGTGAGAGGTTTGAGCCGGGTGCCGAGCCCCGCGCAGGGAATGAATGCAATCATTTGTAAAGTAAATATTTCTGTCGGATTTTCTCAAATTCTTTCAAGTCTTTCACCCACGAGGCGCGGATTTCCTCCTCGCTTGCCCCCTGCCCGATTTGTTCGGCCAGGCGCGGGGTGCCCGCCAACTTCGAGAAAAAGGAGGTAAAGAAACGGGCTTTATCGGGATAATTGCGGTACATGCGCAGAAGCGGTTGCAAATCGAGTTGGCGGGGCAGTTGGCGCGTGAGGCTGTCGGGGACGCGCCAACCTCGGCACTCCTTGTCTTGCAGGGGCGGGTGTGCGCTCAACCCTTCTATCGGGCGGGGCGTGAAGGTATAGTCGCCTTCTTCACATCCCTCAAAACCATAACATTCAAAAGGTTGCCATGTTCCCCGCCCCATGCTCACGGGAGTGCCTTCCAACAGGCAGAGGCCGGGATAGGCGTAGATGGCTTTCATGCTGCGCAGGTTGGGCGACGGCCACACGGGGAAGCTGTAGGCCGTGGCACGGGTGCAGCCTTGCAGGGGTATCACGTGCAAAGTGCAGGGCTTCTGCGTCTTGAGCCAGCCCTCGCCCGCTATCATACGGGCATACTCGCCTATCGTCATGCCGTAGACCACGGGCACGGGATGCATGCCTATAAAGGAGCGGCAGCAGGCGGTGTCCAGCACGGGGCCGTCGATGTAGCCGACGTGGGGATTGGGGCGGTCGAGCACCACCACGGGGATGCCCTGTTCGGCGCAGGCTTCCATCACATAGTGCAGGGTGGATATATAGGTATAGAAACGCACGCCTACGTCCTGCAAATCAAAGACAACGAGGTCTATGCCTTTCAAATCTTCGGGCGTGGGCTTCTTGTGGGAGCCGTAGAGCGAAATCACAGGGAGACCGGTTTTTTCATCAATTTGATTGTCAACTTTCTTTCCGGCTTCGGCCTGGCCCCGGAATCCGTGTTCGGGCGAAAAGACCTTGATTATAGGGAAGCCCGCCGACAGCAACGTGTCTACAAGGTGCACGCCCGCGAATTCGCCGGTCTGATTGCTCACCACGGCTATGGTCTTGTCTTTCAACATCGGAAAATATAATTCCGTGCGGCTCGCCCCCACCTCCACGGGCTGGGCTTTGGCTTGTCCGTAGGCTTTGACGCAGGCCGTGCCGCAAAAAAAGGAGAGGATGATGAACACCCCCTCCGTTATTCGAAGGAATTTTGTATTCATATAATAGGCCATTGATTTTTTCCTCCTCCATTTTCCCACCACCTACGAAGATACAAAGAATTTGGCTTCTGCTCTCAACTTTTCGTATCTTCGTGGAATGAACACAGCCCGCTACATAGCCCGCCGTTGGGCCTTCTCCACCCCTCTGCGCCACACGCGCAACATCTTGCGCATGGGCATGGGCAGCATGGGGCTTTGCGTGGCCGTGATGGTGATTTCGCTCTGCGTGCTCGTGGGCTTCAAGACCGAAATCAGCCGAAAGGTATTCGGCTTCGGCTCGCACGTGGTGGTTCAGCCCTATTGGTCTGAGAATGAAAACGAAAGTGTTTTCCTTTCGTGGGATTCGGCTCTACAGGCCGAGGTGTTGCGGCACGAGGGGATTGTGTCGGCGCAGGCCTACACGCTCAAGGGGGCGTTGATAAAGGGGAAAGAGGAGAGTTTCGGCGTGTTTTTCAAGGGGTTGCCTCCCAATTTCGACACTTCTTTCTTCGCACGAAAACTGTTGCGGGGGCACCTGCCCGACTTTCGGGAACAAGCGGTTTCCCAACAGGTGTTGGTTTCCGAGTTGTTGGCGCGTAAACTGCGGGTAGACACGGGGCAACGGCTACGGGCGTTCTTCGTGCATCAGGGCGAACTGCGTCCCCGCGCCCTCACGGTATGCGGTATCTACGCCACGGGGCTCGAAACGTTCGATGCTTCTTATGTGATAGGTGATATCTCTTTGGTTCAGCAGATTAACGCTTGGGACAGCACACAGGCCGACGGGGTGGATGTTTCGCTCCGCAATCCCGACGACCGTTTCCGTATCGCGCAAATCCTCAATCAAGACCTTCCCTACGAGTATTCTTCGTTTCCCTGCGACCGTCTTTTCCCGGCTATTTTCGACTGGTTGGCGCTGGTGGACACCAATGTGTTTGTGCTTATCGTGATTATGTTGATTGTTTGCATGATATGCCTCGTCTCCCTGCTCTTTATCCTGCTTATCGAACGCCGTCCCCATGTGGGTGTGCTCAAGACGCTCGGAGCCGACAACCGTCTGGTGCGCCATATCTTTATTCTGCAAACGCTCACCATCTTAGGCCGTTCCCTGCTTGTCGGAAACGCGGTGGCGCTGGCGCTCTGTGTGCTGCAAAAGGTAAGCGGGGTGCTGCGGCTCGACGAAAGTGTCTATTTCTTAGACCGTGTGCCGATTGCCTTTCCGTGGCTGTCTATCGTGGGCATCAATCTGTTGGTAATGGGGCTCGCCGCCCTGTTGCTCTACGCGCTTTCTTTCCTTATCAATAAGACTTCGCCTGCAAGCCTCCATCGAGCCTAAAGGTGTCGGGGGCGCTGTCGGGCTCATTGCCGGGGGCAAATTCCGAGAATGTCCCGTCGTTGTAAAACAGCACGATACGGGATATCTTCTTTTGGGGTTCGCTTTTGAAATCACGTTCTTCCACGCGTTCGGCCTGTTCCATTTGCGCCGCTTGTTCCTCTTGCACCTCCGGCGCCGGCGCCATATTCAGAAGAGCATCCGTAAGGCTTTCCCCCTTGTCGTAGGGCTCAGGGTATGCTTCACTGAACGGCAGGGGAACTTCCGGATTTTCCATCTTCTGTACCTCTACAACCTCTGCCATATTTGCATACATCTTTCCCTTGCCTTGCAAAAGCCACTGCGGATTCAGGTCGGGAAAACCGGCCAAAACTTTCAACACAAAATCCAAACTCGGCTTGTTTCGTCCTGACAAAATATGCGACATACCCGACCTCTGCACGCCCAACTTGTCGGCGAACTGCGAAGAAGTCAAATTTTGGGATTTCATCACAAGCTCAATTCTCCGTATCATGATTTACATTCTTAAACTCACACCCGATGTCGGGCGCATTCCGTGTTTACGTTTGTAAAGGTATATAAATTTATTTTTGTAAACAAGCCCGTGTCTACAATATAGTTGTATTAAAACATAAGATAAAGTTTGTATATTTATGAAAAACAGCATAATTTTTCGCCATTGTAACACCCGAAACTTATTCACAGAAAAACGGGGCTAAAATCTCACTTATTACTGTATATAACGATATTATAATTTTGATTTCAAAGTAAATAAAACTTTGATTCGGTTTGATTTTCAAATTTTTGCAAGAGAATGTAAAAAACATCTGTTTACATTTGTAGAATTTCGTTTTGTAATCCAATTTTTCCTACCGACGCGCCGAGCCGTTTACAAAATCAAACAAATTCCTCCCCACCCCCGATTTTCGATAGAGCCGTTTTAAGCCCTTTTCTCCAAAAAATCGAACTTGCCCTCCCCTCTCCCTCCCTTCGGCTCGCCTTCCCCCCGAAATCCATTTTTCCCCTTCCCCTCCTCCCCCCTTTTTCCCACCTCCCACACACCCAAACCCCTGCCATTTTGACACAATCCTTCCTATCCGCCGAAGGGGGTGAAGGCGCCTTCGATGTGGGAGACGACGTGCATGTCCGCGCCCTCCGTTTCCACCCAAACGATGTCGAAGCGCACCTCGCAATCGCCCACCCGTTTCTGTGCCAAGAAACGCGAGGCCGCCGAGAACAGAAACATCTGCTTACGTCGCCCCACCGCCAAGGGTGCTTCGAGAATCGCATCGCTGCTGCGCGTCTTTACCTCCACAAAAGCCACACAATCATCTTTCTGCACAATAAGGTCTATTTCGCGGTGCACGTGATGATAGTTGGCCTCCAGCACTTCATAGCCTTTTTTACGCAGATATTCAGCCGCCAAGGCCTCCCCCACCGCCCCGTCCCTCCGGGCTTTCCGCTTCTTCTCAATTCCACACGCCATAGTCCTTTACATCTTTCGTCTTTGTTTCCTATATCGTAGAAAATCGATTTTATCGAAGTAGATAGGCACGCTGACGACAAGCAAATCGCAAGAAATAAACCCCTTACCATGTTAATAACTTTTTTTGATAGGCTGTGTCCGCTGGTTGCGTATTTTATTATTATAAAAGAGAGACTGAAGGGGTTGAAAGTGAGGAGGTAGGTTTTCTGAGGCCTGGTGTTTTTCGACCGCCCATATACTTTTATAACAATAAAATACAATAAGTTATTTGTTTTGGTCGTGAAAAATTACCACCTTTGCCGCCTTATTTAAAATAAAAAAAGATGAAAAAACTACTCTACGTACTGACGGGCCTATGCCTGTTGGCGGGCGTATTCGCGGGCTGCGAGAAGAAACCCTTGGATGATGACAACCCGAACGGTGGCGGCTCCACCCACAAGGGAACGATAGAAGGTATCGTGACCGACAAGGCCACGGGCAAGCCGATTCTGTTGGCGAGCGTGACGCTGCAGCCGACCAACACGCAGGCGATGACCGATACCGCCGGCTCCTTTCAGTTGAGCAATATCGAACCGGGCACCTACAAGCTACAGGTGAAGCGCAACGGCTATTCCACGCATACGAGCGAAGAGCTCAAGGTGGAGGGCGGCAAGACGGTGCGGTACAACGCCGTGTTGGAGTCGCTGGCGGCCGTTCTGCAGATATTGGACGCAGACGGACAGGTCATCGGCGAACTGAATGTCGGCGGTTCCTCCAAGGGCGTCTTCGTGCTCAAGAACGCGAGCAAGGAAATCGTGGAATGGGAAATCCCGAAACTGGCGACGGAGTGGATAACGGGCTTCAGCAAGCAGAGCGGCAAGCTGGCGCCGGACGCGGAGGAAACCGTGGAGTTGAGCATCGACAGAGAAAAACTGTCGAACGGCGACAACGAAGCGACGCTGTATATCAGTTCCAGCGTGGGCGACATGCAACTGCCGATCAAGGCCGAGGTGTCGCGTTCGTTCTGCTTTACCGACGCATCGGGAGAGGAACTCCAGGAAGTGGTGCTCAGCGACGTCGCGCAACAGTATCCGTTCAGAATCAAGAACACGGGCAGCGACGCGCTGACGTGGAAATTGACCGCCGTTGACTGGGCGGAGTGGCTGCAGTGGTGGGGCAAGACGGAAGGCACGCTGGCGGTGGGAGAATCCGAGAGCCTGACACTGAGGATAATCCGCGAACTCGGGGAGGGCACTTACGAAACGCGGATAAATCTCAGTTCGAATGGGGGAGAAAAGA
>JAAVBQ010000049.1 GCA_014803485.1 bacterium
CGAGGCGCCGGCATAGCTTTCGTCGCCCATCATCATCGCCGCCCATTGACGGTCGCTCATCGAACCGGTACCGGAGTCGGTGATGCAGTCGATGTAAACTTGTTCGGATTTAAGCTGGAACACGTTGTAGTGTGCTTCTTTGAGCCATTTTTCACGCTGTTCGCGCGTGCTTTTGCGGATCGGCTCCACCATCTTGATTTTCCAAGATTCTGCGAAAGGTAATTCCATGGTTTTATGTTTTTAATTGATTTTTTCTCTTTTCTGCGGGCCGCATACGGTGGCGCGGCATACGCAATCTTGCAAAGGTACAAATATTTTCTATCGTTTTCATACCTTTGCAGTTTGTTCGGAAAGATTGATGTGAAATGACAGCCAAAAGAAAGATACTGATAGTTTATACGGGCGGAACCATCGGCATGATACAGGATCCGCAGACGGGAGCCCTGTCTCCTTTCAAATTCGAAAGGCTCAAGGATTCCATACCCGATTTGGGCAATCTTGATGTGGATATTTCGGCCTACAGCTTCCCGCATCTTATCGATTCCTCGGATATGGGGCCCGAAGGTTGGAACGAAATCGGCAATGTGATTCGCGATAACTATAACCGTTACAACGGATTTGTGGTGCTGCACGGTACCGATACCATGGCTTTCACCGCCTCCGCCCTCAGTTTCATGCTGGAGAATCTCGACAAACCCGTTATCCTTACCGGTTCGCAGCTTCCTGTGGGAGTGCTTCGCAGCGATGGAAAGGCGAATCTTGTCAACTCCATCGAGATGGCCGCGGCCGTCGACGGGCAGGGGAGGGCCAAGGTGCGGGAGGTTTGCGTGTGCTTCGGCGACAGCCTTTATCGGGGCAACCGCATCACCAAATACAGCGCCGAGAGTTTCACGGCTTTTCGCAGCGCCAACTTCCCCGCCTTGGCCAAGGCGGGCGTGCATGTGAAGTGGTCGGACAAGTTGAACCGTATCCATGCGAAATCCACAGGAGAGGGTTTCCGCCTGCAATCCGAACTCGAACACCGTATTTTTATCTTCAAACTTTATCCCGGCTGTCCTTTCTGTCTCGAATCTGCGTTTTTTTCGCGATTCCGCGGTGTGGTGCTCGAAACCTACGGTTCGGGAAACGCGCCCTCGTGCCGCGAGTTCGAACAATGGCTCAGGCTCATGAAGAAGCTCCGTATCCCCGTGCTCAATGTCACACAGTGCGCCGAGGGCGCGGTGGAGATGGGAAAATATGCCGCCAGCACGCTCCTGCAGAACTGCGGCGTGGTCGACGGACGCGACATGACCACCGAGGCGGCGGTTGCCAAGATGATGTATGTTCTCGGCAAGGGGCTTTCCTATGCCTCAAGCTGTAAGATGCTGGCACGGCCTCTGCGCGGCGAAATGACCGAACACCGGGCATTATGAAAATTATCGTATCTTTGCAGGCTTTTTTGCACGATTTTTAACAACATAAACAGTATATAGTTATGCAGAACAAGGGTGTTATCAGGTTTTTTGCGATAACCTTGGCCATTATTTGCTTGTTTCAGCTCTCTTTCACGTTCTTCGCGCGGAGAGTGGACAAGAAGGCCGATGCTTTCGCCGCGCAGAATACGGCTGTGGAAGCACAGGCTTTGGCACAGGGCAACGAAGTGGTCGAACGTTTCCTCTACGATTCGATCTTCAACCGCAAACATCAGTATTTTCTCGATTCGGTGGGCAACGATGTGGTGTACAACATCCTCATTCGTAAATATACCTATAAGGAATGCAAGGCCCGCGAACTGAACCTCGGTCTGGATTTGCGCGGCGGTATGAACGTGTTGATGGAGGTTTCGACCTCCGACGTGGTGCGTGCGCTTTCGGGTTTCAGCGAAGATCCTTTCTTCAACAGCGTGATGGAAGAGGCGGTGATTGTGAACCGTACCGAACCCAACACCAACTTTGTGGACGTGTTCGGCCGTGTATGGAACGAAAAGGACCCCAACGCCCAGATGGCCGCCATCTTCAGTTTCGAGATGAAAGACGTGAGCGCCACCTCCACCAACGAAGAGGTGCTTTCCGCCGTACGCAAAGAGGCTTCCGGCGCATTCGACCGCACCTATCAGATTCTGCGTACCCGTATCGACAAGTTCGGTGTGGCGCAGCCCAATATTCAGAAATTGGCGCAGACCGACCGTATTTTGGTGGAATTGCCCGGCGTGAAAGACCCCGCCCGTGTGCGCAAACTTCTGCAGGGAACCGCCCAGCTCGAATTTTGGGAAACCTACGAATTCAGTGAATTGGCTCCGTATCTGCAGGAGGCCAACACCTATCTGGTATCGGTGCAGAATCTGCAGGGCGAGGCTGAAACCGAAACCACGGTAGCCGAACAGAAAGCCGAAAAGGATTCCGCCACACAGGCCGAAGACGAGCTTTTGGCGCAATTGAACAACGGCACCACCACCGAAGAAGGTCTCGATGCCGCGCAATGGCAGGCGCAGAATCCTCTTTTCGCCGTATTGATGCCTACGCTTTTCCAAGGCGATGAACAGCGTCAGGGACCGGTAGTGGGCTATGCCCGCGCCAAGGATATGGAAAAGGTAGACCGTATGCTGGAGCAGGCTGCCTCGAAGTTCCCCCGCAATGTTAAATTCGTTTGGTCGGTAAAACCCATTCAGAACAATACCGATATTTATTCGCTTGTGGCTCTGAAAGTGAGCACCCGCGACGGTCGTGCGCCTCTCGGCGGCGATGTCATCACCGATGCCCGTCAGGATTTCGGTCAGAACGGCGGTGTGGAAATCAGCATGAGCATGAACACCGAAGGGGCCCGCGTGTGGAAGAACCTCACCGGACACAATATCGGTCGTTCGATAGCGATTGTGTTGGACAATGTGGCCTATTCGTGGCCTACGGTAAACGGTGAGATTCCCGGCGGCCGTTCGTCCATCACCGGCGGCTTTACCGTAGAAGAAGGCCAGGACTTGGCCAACGTGCTCAAGGCCGGTAAGTTGCCCGCACCCGCCAACATCGTGCAGGAAGCCGTGGTCGGCCCCTCGCTCGGTCAGGAATCCATCAACCACAGCATGATTTCCTTCCTGTTGGCTTTCCTGCTCATCCTTGTCTATATGTATGTGTTCTACAACAAGGCCGGTTGGGTGGCCAATTTCGCTTTGTTGGTCAATATGTTCTTTATCTTCGGTGTGCTCACCTCCATCGGTGCGGTGCTTACCCTTTCGGGTATCGCCGGTATCGTGCTCACCTTGGGTATGGCCGTGGATGCCAACGTAATCATTTATGAACGTGTGAAAGAGGAACTCCGTACGGGCAAATCGCTCCGTATGTCCATTCAGGACGGTTATAAAAACGCCTACTCGGCCATTATCGACGGTCAGGTAACCACCTTGATTACGGGTATCATTCTGCTCTATGTGGGTACGGGTTCGGTGAAAGGTTTCGCCACCACGCTCTGCATCGGTATCCTCACCTCCCTGTTCACCTCCATTTTCATCACCCGTCTGGTGTTCAGCCGCTGGTTGAACAAAGACCGCAACATCACCTTCAGCCACAAGTTCTCCGAAAACTTCCTGTCGAAAGTCAACTTCGACTTCATCGGCAAAGGAAAATATGCCTTCGTGGTTTCGGGTATCGTGATTCTTATCTGCATCGTTTCGCTCTGCGTCCGTGGTCTGAGCCTCGGTATCGACTTCACCGGCGGCCGCACCTACGTGGTTCGTTTCGACCAAGTGGTGAGCGCGAATGATTTGCGTGCCACCCTCACCGACGCTTTCGACGGCGACGCTCCCGAAGTCAAGACCTTCGGTCCTTCCAACCAAGTGAAGGTAACCACCAAATACCGTATCGAAGAAACGGGCAGCGAGGTGGACGAAGATGTAGAACATCGTCTGTACGAAGGCTGCAAGGGCTATTTCGTGCAGCCTGTGGAAGAAAAGATTTTCACCGAAGATAAATCCATCGGTCAGATCAGTTCGGAAGTGGTAGGGGCGGCCGTGGCCATCGACATCACCCGCTCGGCCTTTATCGCCGTGGCCATTGCCTTGGTGTTCATCTTCATCTATATCGCCATCCGCTTCAAGCGTTGGCAGTTCGGTGTGGGCGGTCTGGTAACCTTGGTTCACGATGCCTTGATTTCCATCGGCTTGTTCTCGTTGTTCTACGGCGTGCTTCCGTTCTCCTTAGACATCGACCAGGCTTTCATTGCGGCCATTCTGACCATTATCGGTTACTCCATCAACGACACCGTGGTTATTTTCGACCGTATCCGCGAGAATATGGGTCTCTATCCCAAACGCTCCATCCGCGACAATATGAATACGGCCATCAACAGCACCCTGCCCCGTACCATCAATACGTCCGGCACCACCATCGTCACCTTGCTGATGATTTTCATCTTCGGCGGCGAGGTTATCCGGGGCTTCGTGTTCTGTATCCTCTGCGGTGTGCTCATCGGTACCTATTCGTCCATTTTCGTGGCTTCGCCCATTGCCTACGCTTTGCTTCGCCGCAAGGAACGCAAGGAGCTTGCCAAAACGAAATAAACTCGGTAAATTGTTGATATAACGTAGTTTTGAGGAAGGGGGCCGTCCTGAACAGGACGGCCCCCTTTGTTCATCGTGAAAAAAAATTGTATATTCGCAAAGTCAGTTAAATCAACGAGGTTATGGATGCAGGTATATATAAGTTTCGGCTCTGGATGCTCTTGAGCGTGCTTCCCTTTCTTTGTGCAAGCAACCTGCAAGCTCAAACCCGGCAGATGAAGAAAGCGGATACGGCCTATAAATACCATATGTATAACGAGGCGGTAACCCAATATCAAAAGGCGTTTGCCAAAATGAGCCGGAAAAGCAACGCCGACCCCGACCAGAAAAACCGTCTTCTTTTTCAAATAGCCGAATCGTACCGATGCAGCGGGCAGATTAAGCAGGCGGCGCGTCAATATCAGCGTTGCATACGTGCAGGCTACTATAAGGCCGAACCCAAGGTGTATTTCTGTCTGGCGAATCTACAGTTGGGGGAGGGTAATTTCGATGCGGCCGCCGAGAATTTCCGTACCTATCTCGACTATATTCCCGACGACAGTGCGGGGCAGCAAGGACTTCGTGCCGCTTATTGGGGTGCGAAATCCGCCACACAGTCTTCCCGCTATCAGGTGGAGAATGTGCGTAAGCTCAATACCAATGCAGGAGATTGGAATCCCCGTTATTATAGCGCCGAGGGCGATATCGTGGCGTTTTCCTCCACCCGCGAGGGCGTGAGCGGCAAGAAAAACGATGCGTGGACGGGACAAAGGTTCTCCGATATTTTTGTTTCCAAGCAAGATGCCAAGGGCAGTTGGAGCGAACCGGAACTGCTGGACGCCAACGGCAAGACCAGCACCGCCGCCAACGAGAGCGATGCCTCGTTCTGCAACGACGGTAAAACGATGTACTACACCTATTGCGGCAACGAGAAGAAAAAGCGGAACCGTTGCATCATCCGTACCTCCACGTTCGACGGGGAGGCATGGAGCGACCCCGAGGATGTGGTGATCGGCGATGATTCGGTGTCCGATTTCATTCACCCTTGCATCAGTGCCGATGGCAAACGTCTGTATTTCGCTTCCAACCGCGAGGGAGGCTACGGCGATTTGGATATCTGGTATGCGGTGGGAGAGGGAAGCGCGTTCGGCGAGCCTGTCAATATGAACAACCTGATGCCGGTGGCGGCAGGGGAAAATTCCGGGGCACCGAGGACTACCGCTCCCTGTGCCGGATGCATCAACACCGAGTATAAGGAGGCCTATCCCTTCCTGCGGGGCGACACGCTGTTTTATTTTTCCTCCACGGGCCACGGTTCCATGGGCGGTTTCGACATCTTCAAGGCTTCCTTGCAGGGTGACGGGCGTTTCGGTGAAGTGGAGAATCTGGGCTATCCCCTCTGTACACACGCCGATGATTTCGGTATATGCTTCCTGCCGGGCCAAAACAAAGGCCTGTTCAGTTCCAACCGGGGCGGCGGGCGCGGCAGCGACGATATTTATTCGTTCTATCTGCCCGATATTCTGTTCACTATCACGGGAACGGTGACGAACGAAGCCACTTTGCAACCCGTCCCCAATGCGGAAATCACCTTGGCCGGCAGCGATGGCTCTTTGGTCAGCACCAACACCAACCAAAGGGGCTATTATGAATTCGGCACCGGTCAGATTAACGAAAACACCACCTATAAGTTGTTGGTGGAAAAGAAGAACTTTCTGGGTGCGGAAGGCACCGAAACCACGGTGGGCTTGGTGGCGAGCGAGGATTTTATACACGATTTCGTGCTCGAACCCGTGCCGAAAGGGGCGGTGGTGTTGCCCGAAATTCTCTACGACTTGGGTAAGTGGGATTTAAAGCCCCAATATCAGGATTCGCTGATGGGTTTGATTGTGCTTTTGGAAAAGAATCCCCGTCTGGTTATCGAATTGGCTTCGCATACCGACTCCCGCCCCGTGGCCATGACCAACGATTCGCTTTCGCAATATAGGGCGCAGGCGGTGGTCGACTATTTGATACAGAGAGGTATAGACGGCGAGCGTTTGCAGGCCAGGGGCTACGGCGCCCGTAACCCGCGCCGATTGAACTTCCCTATGGTGTCGGTTTATAACGGTAGGGAATATGCGTTCGATTCGGGCGTGGTGATGACCGATGAATTTATCGGGACCCTGCCCAATGGCGAAGCCCGCGAAGCGGCGCATCAACTCAACCGCCGCACCGAATTCAGCGTGTTGCGCGAAGACTTTATTCCCTCCGGCAACCGTAGCGTGAGTGTGTTGATAGGCATGGTCGATATGGGCGAGGCGGATAAGATACCCTTTACCCTGAATCCGGCGGGAAAACCCGAAATCCGCGTGGTGGCCAACGGCTTGGGTATGCGTGCCGTGGTGGAGGAAAAGGCCAAATACAATACCTTGAGCATAGATGCGGCCATGCGGCTTCTGCAGGCGGGCAACTTAGGCAAAAACAGTTTCAAGAATAAGGAAAGGGCGTTTAATGCGGAAGGCGAGGTGTTGCCCAACCAACGTCTGCAACTGAAAGAGGTGAAGATGGGCGGTTTCGTTCTCGGGCGTATCGAGATGGTGACCGTGGAGGAGGCACCGGCCGAAATCATACTCAACCGCGAGGCCTTGTCGAAATTGGGGAATTACAGAATCGACACAGAGGCGAAGAAAATTGTGGTGGAGGAGAAGTAAATCACGGATAAGAAATATAAAATCCATCCCTATGGAAGAATCCAAATACGAAAAACGCGGTGTTTCGCCCTCTAAGACCGATGTACGGAAAGCCGTGAGCAATTTAGACAAAGGAATTGTCTCCAATTCTTTCTGCAAAATCATTCCCGATGTGATGGGCGAAAACAAAAAGTCGTTGTTCGGACCCTCCTATTGCAATGTGATGCATGCGGACGGGGTCGGCACGAAGGCGGTGCTGGCCTATCTCTATTGGCGGGAAACCGGCGACCTTTCGGTTTGGAGAGGTATTGCGCAGGACGCGGCGGTGATGAACGTGGATGATTTACTCTGCGTGGGCGCCACCACCAATATGATGGTTACTTCGTCTATCGGACGTAACAAATACCGCATTCCGGCCGAGGTGTTGAAGGCGATTGTGGAGGGAACGCAGGAATTCTGCGAGAATATGGCCGCCGAACACATCGACATCACTTTTGCGGGAGGAGAGACCTCCGACATGGGCGACATTATCCGCACCATTGCGGTAGATGCCACGGTGAGTGCGCGTATGAAACGCAACGAAGTGATTTCGTGCGAGCGTATTCAGGACGGCGATGTGATTATAGGCTTGGCTTCGTCGGGCAAGGCTACCTACGAAGACCGCTATCACAGCGGTATCGGAAGCAGCGGCCACACATCGGCGCGGCACGATGTGCTCAAACACGAATATGCCGAAAAATATCCCGAGACTTTCGATGCACAGATGCCTGCCGAATTGGTGTATTCCGGCAGCAAGGACCTTACCGACCCCAGCGGCGTGGAAAATCTGACCGTGGGGCAGTTGTTGCTGTCGCCCACCCGCACCTATGCACCGGTGATTAAGGCGGTATTGGACAACTACCGTCCCAGCATACACGGTATCATTCACTGCACGGGCGGCGGTCAGACAAAAGTGATGAACTTTGTAAACAATCTTCATGTGGTGAAGGACCATCTCTTCGATACCCCCGTTGTGTTCAAGATGATTCAGGGCGAAAGCAAGACTTCGTGGCAGGAAATGTTCCAAGTGTTCAACATGGGGCACCGCATGGAACTGTATGTAAAGGAAAGCATCGCTTCCGACATCATCAAGATTGCCCGCTACTTCAATCTCGATGCCAAGATAATCGGCCACTGCGAGAACAGTAGCAAGAAGATGTTGACGATAGAGTCCGAATACGGAACGTTCACGTATTAGTTTCCCAAGTATTTCGGTCAAAAAGCTGCGGGTTGGCGATTTGTGTGCAAATTGCTGATTCGTAGCTTTTTCTGTTATAATCAACATATTTTTGTTGAATTTTCAGCAAAAGCGTTCTTATTTTTTGAGAGCCGAGTGCATAGTTTTGTGCGTTTTGTTAGCCAGACAAGACATGCGAGAACCAAAGCCGACGGCATGAGAAAAACCGTACTGATTACGTTTCTTTCTGTGATTTTAATCCCGCTTGCTTCGTTGCAGGCGCAGAAATACTATGTGGTAAAGGGCCAAATCTATGATGTGAGCGACAAGATGACCCTTCCCCAGGCCCAAGTGGCGGTGGTGGGGGCGTCGGGCCTTGGAGCGGTGGCCGATATAGACGGCAACTATACCTTGGCTGTGGACCGCCCCGAATTCGAGCTCAATTTCCGTTATCTCGGCTATCAGGACAAGAAAGTGAAGGTGCAGTTCTCCAAAGGGGAGGAAGTGAAGGTGCTGAATGTGGGGCTTGACACGCGGGCGCAGGAAATGCAGGAGGTGAAGATTCGCGGCGAGCGGTTGAAACGCGATGGTAAGACTTCCATACAGACGATGGAGGTAGTGGGGGTTGAAAGTTTAGTCAAAAACAATGTGACAACTTTGGATAGGGCACTCAAGGGTGTGGCGGGATTGGCCATTGTGGATAACGAGCCGCAGATGCGTGGCGGCAGTGGCTTCAGTTCGGGCATGGGAAGCCGCGTGATGTTGCTCTTGGATGATATGCCGATGTTGCGTGCCGATGCCGGCCGTCCGGCCTGGAACTTGGTTTCGATGGACGATGTGGAACAGATAGACGTGCTTAAAGGGGCGGCTTCGGTGCTGTATGGTTCGGCGGCTATCAACGGCGCGATAAACGTACATACTAAATATGCCTCCAGCTCTCCGATAAGTTCTATCAAGTTGTATGCCGGCATTTACGAAAAGCCAGATTGCGAATCAATGATTAAGCATCTTAGGTACAAAGAAACGGATTGGAATACAGGTGAATGGTCTTTGGTAGAAAAGGATGAAAAAGTAAAGGATCATTCATGGACACGGGGTTGCCCCATCAAGACGGGGGTGTCGCTCAGCCATTCCCGCCGGTTGGCCAAATGGTGGGATTTCAGTGCCAATGCGGATTATGCATATGATGATGGTTATCGTCTCGGCCCTGAACAAAATCCGGGCGATCGAGTGGAACCCGCAGAAAAAAGAGTCCGTGCTAGTATGGGGAATCGTTTTCATATCAATGACCGTTGGACATTTTCGCTCAATGCCAATTTTATGTATTCCGATAACCGAATGTATAACTTTTGGGCGAATGCTCTTGATGGTAAGTATCGGCCTTTCGGACATATGGATAAAAGTACGGGTAAATGGTCAACGACCTTGAGCCATTTCAAGGATGTGGTGGTTTTGGTGGATCCCCACCTCAAGTATGTATCGCCCAAAGGAGGTGTGCATGAGTTGGATAACCGCTATATGTTTTCCAACAACAATGTTATCAATATCACAGGGCAGGATGCCCGCTCCCAGTCGGTATACAATACCTACCGCTACCGCAAGACCTTTGAAAAGGCGGCTGATTTGGATTTGACTGTAGGGGTGTCCAATCAGTACACCTATTCGGTGGGAGAGGTGTTTTCTGGGAGGACAGATACAATTGGCGCTAAAGGTTCTCATACATCAGACAATTTGGCTGTATTCGTTAGATTGGAAAAACCGTTCTTAAAGGAAAAGAATTTGAAATTGGAGTTGGGTGGACGTTTGGAAAACTGCTTTGTGGATTCATGGCACGAAATGAGCCCAGTGTTCCAGTTGGGTTTGAATTATGCCGTAACCAAGTCGGGAACCATTTTCAGGCTTTCGGCAGGGCAGGGCTACCGGGCGGCTACGATTGGCGAAAAGTTTATAACGACAAAAGTAGGTATGTATGGTTTCTATCCCAATCCCGATTTGAAATCCGAAAAGAGCCTCAATATGGAATTCGGTATCCGTCAATATCTGAAATCAAATGTGGTTGAGGGCTATATAGATGTGGCGGCTTTCCATCAATACTATTGGAACTATATCGAGTTCTTTATGGGGCCGTGGAATCCTGTTTCAACGGCAAGTCTGCCAGATTTGTATGGGTTTAAGTTTTTTAATACAGGGCGGGCTACCATTAGTGGAGTAGAGGCTAGTTTTATGACGGAATGGAAGATTTTGAAAAATCTGCAATTGCAGTTGCAGGCCAATTATACGTATTCGTTGCCGGTATGTAAAGAAACGGATAAGGTGTATACTAGTACAGTGAATCCGGAAACGGGGAAGGGGAAAGATTATAAATACAGCAATTCTTCATCGAATACAGAAGGGAATATCCTTAAATATCGAATCCAGCATATGGCTAAGTTCGATTTGGATGTTAAGTTTTGTAAATATTTCTCGATTGGAGGAGGCATTCAGTATATGAGTGCGATGAAGAATGTAGATGGAGTATTTATTGAGATGGATGCCAATATCCAAGATGACGCGCACAATTGGGTAAGAGATAATTTTCGGATGACATTACCTTTTGAAGGGATGGATGAGTTCATGAAACAGCATGCATGGGGTTCATTAGTGTTGGATTTACGTGCTAGTATCAATATCAATCGTTTTACCGTTTCGTTTGTGGTAAACAATCTTTTGAATGCCGAGTATTCGTTGCGTCCGCTCTATATCGAAGCACCGCGCACCTATACCTTGCAGATTACTTATCGTTTTCAGGATATAAATCCAGTTACATGGTTCAGGAGAAACAAGGCTGATGTGGCAAGACTTTAATAAGATTTAACAAACGTAAAATAAATTAATTAATCAAGATGAAAAAGACGATTTTATTCTTAGGCGTGCTTTCCCTTTTGATGGGAAAGTCGATGGCGCAGAATCAAGCTTTACCTGACGGTAAGTTTGAACAATGGGAACAAGGAAAACTGTATGGGGATGCTGGTACCTACGATGATTTGGCACATCCTTTTTGGACTTCATTGAATATTTTGGCGACATTGCCTCCTGATTTGTTTACCGGTCCGGTAACGCTTTTCAAAGATAAAGGTCGTTCAGGGGCAGATGATGACTTTGCGCCCAAATTGGTTTCTGATTTCTTGCAATTTGGTGCAGACAAGGAAATTTTTCTACCGGGAGTAGTTGGTGCAATGACTGTTTTGATTGATGAACAGACAGCTGCTTTTGGGCGTCCGTTTAGGAGCCGTCCTACCGCACTCAAGGGATATATGAAATATCTTCCCGTGAACGGCGATAGCGCGAGCATCTTTGTGAAAGTTTACAAGTATAACGAAGAAGGCGGCAAACGTGTGACTATCGGTCAAGTTGAACAGATTTTCCACGACAGCGTGAAGGATTGGACTGCATTTGAGTTGCCTATAGAATATCATGCCGATATGGAGCCTGATTCTATCACGGTACTCTTTGTTTCGAGTGCCGGTTATGATTTCGATGATTTGTTCAACTGCAAAGGTCAAATCGGCAGCACCCTTTGGGTAGATGATGTGGAATTCGTTTACGAAGGTGATGAACCCGGTCCTTCCACCAACAACGAAAATGCGGTATTGGCCGCTTCCAAACTCTATCCCAATCCTTCTTTCAACGGCCTTTTCAATCTGAATGTGCAGGAAGCTTGCAGCATGGAAGTGTTTGCGATTTCCGGTCAGGCGGTGATGCAGCAGAACCTCATGGCGGCCGGCACGTATACGGTTGATTTGTCGCGTTTCGCTCCGGGCGTTTACTACATCCGTTTGACGAATGGCGATGGCGCTGCGGTCTTGAAAGCGATTAGACGATAGGCATAGAATTCTTATGCCGTGGAGCATGAAAGCTCCGATATGTAAAACTGCCTCCGGATATTCCGGAGGCAGTTTTTTTTATGCCCCAGCGAAACTCGACAACCCATGTTTTCCCGACGAAATTTCGGTAATTTTTCGTGTAATTCTTTATTTTACTATTTTTGCTTGTATTTATTTGATTATAATAATATTATAGTCTTCTTTGCGAGGTGATGGCAATATAGGCGATGAAGTTCGGTAGATTAAGGAGGAAAACGGAAGTGAAAGCGTTCTAAATTTGTTGTGTAGTTGAAGAATCATGAAAAGAACATTCAGGATTTTTTTGTCTTTGATACTTGGCGTGTCGGGAATCCTTTTCTCGGCACCCGTTCAAGCACAAGAAACAACCTTCTATAATACACCGCAAGCCCCCAATTTCGATTTTGAGGTATGGGATAATCCCGAACCTTGGGGTTGGAATTCGAGTTCGTGTTTTGAGGCAGGGAATGTCCCCTCATCACAAGAAAGAAACCAATCCGTATGGTCTTCCAACGACACGCGCCCTGGTAGCAAAGGCCAATATTCGGCCCGCCTTCAAGTTACCCTATCCAAATGGAAAGATTTAAGCCATTGGTTCTCTAAGA
>JAAVBQ010000050.1 GCA_014803485.1 bacterium
GAATCCCATCGGGTGCAGTACGTTATAGCCTTGCAGCCGTTTGTATCGGGCGTAGATGTCGCTGGCGATATAGCCGAGGGGATGCCCCACGTGCAGGCCGGCGCCGGAGGGGTAGGGGAACATGTCCAAAACGTAGTATTTGGGCTTGTTTGAGTCGTTGCGGGCCTGAAAGGTCTTGTTCTGCGCCCAGTATTGCTGCCAATAGGCTTCTATTTTCCTGAAATCGTATTCCATAATCGTTATGCTATGCGGCTTCCGTCTTATTTTTGGGTGAGCCCTGCGGTGCCCCTATATGCGAACCCCTGCGGTGCCCCCGACGGCGGAAACCGGTACAAATTTAATCAAAAACTCGTTTAAGCCTCGGAGGTTGGGAAAGGCTACGGCCGCAGGCATCCTACGGGAACCACGTAGATGCCATCTTCCGGGCGACGGTAGGCAAAATCGCCGGTGGCGGTGAGTATCATTTTGAATGCCGGTGTGTTCATGCGCGAATCATCAATCAGATTTTCCAAGGCGTTGAGCGTTTTTGCTCCATCCTGAATGAGAGATTGCCCCCCGAGTTTTATCTCTACCAGCGCATATTGTCCGTTGCGCAGGTGCACCACCGCATCACATTCCAAACCGTTTTTGTCGCGGTAATGATAAACCGAGCCGTTCAAGGCTTCGGCAAATACTCGTAAATCTCTTATACACAATGTTTCAAAGAGCATTCCCGTTGCTTTGAGGTCGTTCATCAAATCCTTGGGGCCTAATCCTAATGCGGCGGTGGCGATGGACGGATCCACAAAATAGCGGGTATCGGTGGTGCGGATAGCCGTTTTGGAACGGAGATTGGGATTCCACGCCGGCATGTCTTCCACCACGAAAATCTTTCGCAACGCTTCAAGGTAGGAACTTATCGTGTCTTCGTCGAGTTTCGTGGTTTCGTTGGCCTGCAAATCATCCCGTAGGGTGGTGACAGGCGACTGCATGCCTTGATGACGTGCGTAGGCCCTCATCAGACGTTGTACCTTTTCGGAAGTACGTTTTATGCCATCTACCCTTGTTATGTCCTCTTTGGTTACGGCATCGTAATAATCGAACGCCTGTTCCAAGGCGGCTTCTTCAGGCAAGCCTACCGCCATGGGCCAACCGCCGCGGCAAATCAGAAAAACAATATCCTGCAAATTCAGATGGTTCTTTTCCAATATTTTTTTAGGTGTGGAAAACAGCTGTTCCAAGCTTACCGAACCATTCGATTCTCCGGATTCGAATAAGGTCATGGGGCGCATGGTTAGCCAGGCGAACCGCCCTGTACCGGAGTGTTGTCTTTCTTTTTCCGTGGTTTTATCGGGAACGGCGGAACCGGTAAGGATGAATTGTCCCATTTTATGGCGGTGGTCAACCGTATATCGAACGGCATCCCAAAGTTTCGGAACGGTTTGCCATTCATCAATCAACATGGGAGTGTTGCCGGTTAAAGCGGTGTCGGTGTCGATTTCCAGAAGATTGGTGAATTGTTCCCGGGTGTCGGGTTTCGACAGAAGTATCTTGCTCGCCGCCATTTCTTCCGCACTGGTGGTTTTTCCGCACCATTTAGGTCCTTCGATAAGCACCGCTCCTTTGGCTTGCAATTTTTTAGCCAACAAGCCGTCGATTATCCTTTTCTTGTACCCTTTCATATTTCGCTTGTTTATAGGGGCAAAGATAATGATAATTTTTTAAATTCGGTGAATTGGCGGCGATTTATTCGGTGGATTGGCGCAAAATTATTCGGTGGATTGGCGGTAATTTGTTCGGTGGATTGGCGGTGATTTTGTGAAAATCGCCAGAGTGAAGACCTTTTTAGAAATACAGTCCTCCGCCCACCGCAATCCAATATAGTGGCGGCAGAATCCATTGCAGCAGGGGGCGCGCCGGTTTCTGCCATGCGCGGTGCAAGAAAGGGAGGAGGCTGCCGAACAGGACGGGCAGGGAGTAGTGTTGCACGGCTTTCTGCGGGGTGTAGAGGGTGCGGCTGTCGTGGAAGGAGGCGGCAAAGAGTAGCAGGAAGGTGACTATATAAAAAGGAGGGGGAAGGGTGTCGGACAGGGGGGCGGCGATGCCCGTGTGCCAAAAGAACAGGCAGCCGAGCAGGGCGGAGGCGATTTCTCCCAAGGCGATGAAGCGCAGCGGCCATACAATAAGCAGGCCCGTCAGCCATGCCGCAATCCATGCGATTTGCCGGGAGGTGTCGGCCTCGATAAACCAAAAGGCGCCCGACAGCAGGGAAAGCGCGATGCAGACCCCGGCCACGGTCTTATGTTTCTCCTGCACGCCTTGCAGGGCGATGAAGAAGCTTATCCAACTGATAGTCAAACTTACCTGCACCGACAAGGAGGGCGCGTCCATTCTCCCGAAAGACAGCAGGATGCCTCCGACAACAGCAAAAAGGTAGGTTCTGGGGGTATTCATGAACAGGGGCGTGTGGGTGGCAAAACTATGAAAAAATCCGTATATTCGCGCCTTATTTGAAGGCGGGAAATTCCCCGTTGCAACTATATTTTATGGAAAATCTCATTAAGTTACGCAGGGGGCTCGATATCCGGATAGAAGGCTGTCCGGACAGCTCTTTGAACGCCCCGACGGTAAGTTACCGTAAGTATGCCGTGAAACCGACGGATTTCTACGGCATGCAGCCCAAACTCAAGGTGCAGGCTTCCGACCGCGTTTTGGCCGGCGAGGCGCTTTTCTTCGACAAGAACCACCCGCAGATTACGGTGAGTTCGCCCGTGAGCGGCACGGTGGACGAGATTGTGTACGGCGAGCGCCGCGCCCTTCTCGAAATCCGTATTTCGGCCGATGAAAAGTTGGAATACAAGCAGTTCGGCGCGTTGGCGCAGGCCGACTTCACGCCCGAAAAAATCAAGGAGAATCTTTTGGTCTCGGGTTTGTGGGCGTTTATCCGTCAGCGTCCCTACGATTTGCCCGCCGACCCCGACACCACGCCCCGCGATATTTTCATCTCGGCTTTCGACACCGCGCCTTTCGCGCCCGACATGGATATGGTGGTGCACGGACAGGAAGAGTTTTTCCAGACGGGTGTCACCGCCCTTTCGCGCCTCACGCAAGGCAAGGTGTATATAGGCGTGCACCGCAGCAAAACCGCTTCGGCCGCCTTTACCCAATGCCGCGATGCCGTGGTGGTGCCTTTCGACGGCCCGCACCCCTGCGGGAACGTGGGCGTGCAGATTCATCACATCAAGCCTATCAACAAGGGGGAGCGTGTGTGGTATGTGCATCCGCAGGATGTCATCGTGATGGGGCGGCTTTTCGCCAAGGGCATCTACGATGCCACCAAGATTGTGGCGCTGGCCGGCGGGCAGGTCATCAAGACCGGTTACCATAAAATCGTGTCAGGACTCAATTTGGATTATCTGCTCCGCGAGAACCTCAAGGAGGGCGAGTCGCGCGTTATCAGCGGCAATATCCTCACGGGCACGCGGGTAGCCGCCAACGGCTATCTGGGTGCATTCGACTCCCTCATCAGCGTGATTCCCGAGGGCGACCGCTACCGTTTCATGGGGTGGTTGACGCCGGGGCTCAACACATTCAGCTATTCGCGCACGTTCTGGGCGTGGCTTTTCCGCTCCCGCCAATACCGTCTGGACACCAACCGCAACGGCGACACGCGGGCGTTCGTGCTGACGGGGCAATACGAGAAGGTGTTGCCTATGGACATCTATCCCATGCAGTTGCTCAAGGCTTGTCTGGCGCAGGATATCGAAAAGATGGAGGCGCTGGGCATCTACGAGGTGTCGCCCGAAGATTTCGCCTTGTGCGAATATATCGACGCTTCCAAAATCGAAATCCAGGAGATTATCCGGCAGGGTTTGGAACTGGTGCGTAAGGAGGTGGGCTGATTTGCCGGGTGTTGAGAGGATGTTCGAGTGTATTTGATAAAATAAGAGATATGTTGAGAAATTTTATCGATAGGATAAAGCCAAACTTTGAGAAAGGTGGCAAGTGGGGGTTCCTGCATTCCACTTTCGAGGCTTTTGAAACCTTTTTGTTTGTGCCCAACGAGGTGACCCGCAAGGGCAGCCATGTGCGCGACGCCATGGATATGAAGCGCACCATGATTGTGGTGGTGCTGGCGTTGATACCCTGTCTGCTGTTCGGCACCTACAACGTGGGGCGCATGCACTTCGATGCGTTGGGCGAGGCGGCCGGCTTTTGGCGGATGTTCGGTTTCGGCGCGCTGAAGGTGTTGCCGATGTTGGTGGTGAGTTATGTGGTGGGCCTGGGTATTGAATTCATCTTCGCGCAGGTGCGCGGGCATCAAGTGAACGAGGGCTTTTTGGTGTCGGGACTTCTGATTCCGATGATATGTCCGCCCGATGTGCCTCTGTGGATGCTGGCCGTGGCTACGGCTTTCGCCGTGCTGATAGGCAAGGAGGTTTTCGGTGGCACGGGCATGAACATCTGGAATCCGGCACTTTTGGCGCGTGCTTTCCTCTTTTTCGCCTATCCTTCGCAGATGAGCGGCGACAGTGTGTGGGTGGCCGATGCGGTGTCGGGCCCCACGGCGCTTTCGATGTTCGCTTCGGGCAATATGGCTTCCGTTCCCTCCACAAGCGATTTGTACTGGGGCTTTGTACCCGGTTCGGTGGGCGAGACCTCGGCTTTCTGCATTCTCTTGGGGGCCTTTATCTTGCTTTGGACGGGCATCGGAAGTTTCCGCATCATGTTCAGTGTCTTGATAGGGGGTGCGCTGATGGTTTGGACGGCCCGTCTGACCGGAGCCACCGATGCGACCATTGCCCAGCACCTGCTTTCGGGCGGTTTCCTGTTCGGCATGGTGTTTATGGCCACCGACCCCGTCACCTCGGCGCAGACCCGTTGCGGAAAACTGATTTACGGCTTTCTGTTGGGCGTGATGGCCATGCTGATACGTATCTGCAACCCCGCTTATCCCGAAGGGATGATGTTGGCGATATTGCTGATGAACACCTTTGCTCCGCTCATCGACTACGGGGTGGTGAATCAGAATATCCGTCGCCGCAGGAAGCGTCAGCTGAAAGCGGAGGTCGCCCGATAAACCGTTTAGCATAAACCGAAAAATTTTATCGAAGTATGTTTTCGAATCGATACACATTCTTATATACCGGCATCCTTGTGGTGGCCGTGGCCGTGGTATTGGCCTTGGCGGCCACGTTGTTGCAGCCTCTGCAGACCCGCAACCAAAAGGTGGCCAAGATGCAGGAAATTCTTAAGGCGGCGGGTGAGACCGTCGATGCCAAGCAGGCCGAAGAACGGTATAATTCCTTGATAGGCGCCGAATTGCGGGTGGATGAACAGGGGGTTGTACGGGCCGAATATCAAAATCAGAACGGCGACTGGAGGCAGATTGAAGGCGATCCTTCCGTAAAAAGAGCCTTCGATTGCAATATGAAAGCCGAGTTGGCGAAAGGCGAACAGGGGTTGTATCCCGTTTTCGTCGGTGCCGACGGTCTGTATATCGTGCCCCTCGAGGGAAAAGGGTTGTGGGGAAGCATCTGGGGCTATGTGGCTGTGGAAAACGACTTCAACACCATTGCCGGTGTAACGTTCGGACACAAGAGCGAGACTCCCGGTTTGGGCGCGGAAATTGCCACCGACGGTTTTCAATCGCATTTCAAGGGAAAGAAATTGTTTGAACCTACGGGCGAATTCGTTTCGATTACCGTGCAGAAAGGCGGCGAAGCCAAGTATGCGGGCGATGTGAGCCATGCCGTAGACGCGGTTTCGGGCGGCACCATCACCAGCAACGGCGTAACGGCCATGCTCCGCGACTGCCTGCGTCACTATGTGGCTTTCTTCGAGAAGGGTAGGGCGGGAATATGCGCCGATACGCTCGCGCAGGATTCCATCGCGGAGGAAGTGCTTCCCGCACCCGTTTCCGCGCCGGCCCCCGCTCCCGCACCTGTGGCGAAGCCTCTTCCCCGTCCCGTGAATACCGATACGGTGGCCCGTCCGGTGGCTCCCGTGGAAGAGCCCGCTCCCGCGCCGGCGCCTCAACCCACCGCCGAGGAAGCCGCTCCCGCGCCCGCCCCGGAAAAGGTGGAACAGCCCGAGGTGGAGCCTCAGACGGTAGAAACGCCGGACGACACACCGGCCGAAAACGATTCCACCCAGGATTCGAAGAAAGGCAAGAAACAAAAAACGGCAAAAAAGAACTAACGCTATGAAATTGTCTTTGTGTATGAAAGAGTGGTTCTCCGCCAAAAATATGAAATTGGTGACGCGGCCTTTCGGCGCCGACAACCCCATCACCGTGCAGGTGTTGGGCATCTGTTCGGCCCTGGCTGTTACGGCGAAACTGCAACCGGCCATTGTCATGGCTCTCTCGGTGACCGTGGTGACGGCCCTGTCGAATCTCATCATCTCGGCGCTGCGTAATACGATTCCCCCGCGCGTGCGCATCATCGTGCAACTCACCGTCATCGCCACCTTGGTGATTTTGGTAGACCAAGTGCTCAAGGCCGTGGCCTACGAGGTGAGCAAGCAACTGTCTGTTTTCGTGGGGCTCATCATCACCAACTGTATCGTGATGGGACGTCTGGAGGCCTTCGCCATGGCCAACAAGCCCTGGCCCTCGTTCCTCGACGGTCTCGGCAACGGCATCGGCTACGGCATGATTCTCGTGATTGTGGCCTTTGTGCGCGAACTCTTCGGGTCGGGCACGCTGTTCGGCTTCCGGGTGGTGCCCGAAAGTTTCTATGCGGCGGGCTATTCCAACAACGGTCTGTTTATCCTGCCGCCCATGGCCCTGATTGTGTTGGGCATCATCATTTGGATTCACCGTTCGCTTCACCGCGACTTAATAGAGAAATAGGAGGGTAGAGTATGGAAAATCTGTTCAGTCTTTTCATCCGTTCCATTTTTGTGGACAATATGGTCTTTGCATACTTCCTGGGAATGTGCTCCTATCTGGCCATTTCCAAGAATGTCAAGACCTCGTTCGGCTTAGGCATCGCGGTGGTGTTCGTGATGTTGATTACCATGCCCGTCAACTTCCTCATCAACAAATACCTGCTTTCGCCCGGAGCCCTTTCGTGGCTCAGCCCCGCCTTGAGCGGTGTGGATTTGAGTTTCCTCACCTTCATCATGTTCATCGCGGTGATTGCGGCCATCGTGCAGTTGGTGGAAATGATTGTGGAACGCTATTCTCCCGCGCTCTATTCCTCGCTGGGCATCTTCCTGCCCCTCATTGCGGTGAACTGCGCCATTATGGGCGGTTCGCTGTTTATGCAGGAACGTGAATATCAGACGCTTGGTGAAGCCGTTACTTTCGCGGCGGGGTCGGGCATCGGCTGGTGCCTGGCTATCGTGGGCATTGCCGCCATCCGCGAGAAACTCACCTATTCGCATGTACCCGCGCCCCTCAAGGGATTGGGCATCGCGTTTATCGTGACCGGCCTCATGGGGATTTCGTTCATGTGCTTTTTGGGCATGGAATTGTAGTTGTAAGGATTTGATTTTGTAATTAGAAAATAGAAAACAGATATGTGGAGTATCGTATTGGCAAGTGTAGTCATCTTCTTGGTGATTATCCTGCTGTTGGTGGCCTTGCTTTTGTTTGCGCGCAACAAACTCATGCCGCAGGGAAAGGTGCAGATCAACATTAACGGCGAAAAGACCTTGGAAGTGGAAACGGGTTCCTCCTTGCTCTCCACCTTGGCTTCGCAGAAAATCTATCTGCCCTCGGCCTGCGGTGGAAAAGGCAGTTGCGGTCTGTGCCGTTGCCGCGTCACCGAGGGCGGCGGCAGCATATTGCCCTCCGAAAAAGGCTTTTTCTCCTATCGCGAGCAGCACGACAACTGGCGCTTGGGCTGTCAGGTAAAGGTCCGCAACAACCTCTCCGTGCAGATTCCGCCCGAAGTGTTCGGCGTGCGCAAATGGGAGTGCGAGGTGGTCTCCAACAAGAACGTGGCCACCTTTATCAAGGAGTTTGTGGTGAAACTGCCCGAGGGCGAGAACCTGAACTTCAAGGCCGGTGGATATATCCAGATAGATGTGCCGGCCTGCACGGTTTCCTACAAGGATATCGAGGTGCAGGAGGAATACCGCGCCGATTGGGACAAGATGCATATGTGGGATTTGGTGATGAAGAACCCCGAACCCTGCTTCCGTGCCTATTCCATGGCCAACCACCCCGCCGAGGGCAACCGCATCATGCTCAACGTGCGTATCGCCACCCCGCCTTTCGACCGCAAGAAAGGGGGCTTCATGAATGTGAACCCCGGTGTCTGCTCTTCGTATATCTATTCGCTCAAGCCCGGCGACAAAATCACCATTTCGGGCCCTTACGGCGAGTTCTTCGTACAGGAGACCGAACGCGAAATGATGTTTATCGGCGGCGGCGCGGGCATGGCGCCCATGCGTTCGCAGATTTTCGACCAGTTCAAGACGCGGCACACCCAAAGGAAAGCTTCGTTCTGGTATGGAGGCCGTTCGCGCAAGGAACTCTTCTATATGGACGAATACGAACAGTTGGAGAAGGAAAACCCCAACTTCAGCTTCCACGTGGCCTTGAGCGACCCTCAGCCCGACGATGCATGGACGGGCTATACCGGTTTCATCCATCAGGTTATCTACGACAACTATCTCAAGAACCATCCCGAACCCGAGGAAATCGAATACTACCTCTGCGGCCCCAAACCTATGACGGACGCGGTGGTGAAGATGCTCGACAGCCTCGGCGTTCCTCCCGAAATGATCCGTTACGACAATTTCGGAAACTAAAATGCTGTTCCGCTATCTGATTACGTTGATTTCCCGCTTCGGGAACATGCTTGTCGAAGCGGGGTGGAACATAGGCTTGGTCCGTATTGTCACTGCGTTGGCGGTGTTGGTTTGCGTGGGGCTGTTCACTTGGGGCGTATACGGTCTGCTGAGGCTTTCGTTCTCCTACATCGTGCGTCTGGCGGTTTCCAAATCCAAACATAAAATCGGCGACATCCTTGTCAAACGGCATGTTATCCGGAATACGGCCGGTTTGGTGCTCGCCCTTATCCTCAACGCCGCCGTTCCCGTGATTTTCGAGACGCTGCCGGGGTGGATCGCCCCCATGCAGAAACTCATGAATATCTGCGTGCTGTGGTTTGTGGTGCGGATGGTGACGGGAAGCCTTTGGTGTGTGGTCGACTATCAGGCCGTCTATCGGCGCAACCAACAGAAATCCTACAAGGGTGCGGTGCAGTTTTCGGCCATCGCCGTCTATTTCGTGGGCGGCATCATTCTGTTATCCATATTGCTGAACAAATCTCCGTTGGTGTTTATCGGCGGTCTGGGCGCGGCCTCGGCGGTGCTGATGCTGATATTCAAGGACAGCATTCTGGGCCTTGTGGCGGGGGCGCAGTTGTCCTACAACGACATCGTCCGTCTGGGCGATTGGATCACCATGAGCAAGTTCGGGGCGGACGGCACGGTGATAGACATCACCCTCACCACCGTAAAGGTGCAGAATTTCGACCTCACCGTCACCACGATACCTGCCTACAACCTCATTTCGGATTCGGTGCAGAACTGGAGGAGCATGTCCGATTCCAAGCACCGCCGCATTCAGCGCTCGTTCAACATCGACATCACGGGCATACGTTTTTGCGACAAGGCATACATAGAGCGCCTGGCGGGCAGGGAAGTCCTGGCGGAATTCATGAAACCCTACGCCCGCGCCGAGAACCTGCCGCACGGCGGCATCACGAACGTGTTTCTCTTCCGCCGCTATGTGGAATTCTATCTGCGGCATCATCCCGACATCGAGAACGACCCTAATTACACCTTGATGGTGAGGCAGTTGGCTATAGGCGACTATGGTCTGCCGATACAGATTTACTGCTTTACCCGCACCGCCGCCTGGACGGCCTACGAGGCGATACAGGCCGATGTGTTCGACCACCTGCTGGCCATGGCGCCCGTATTCGGTCTGTCGGTGTTCGAGCGACCCTCGCAGCCGGATTTCCGTGTGAATGAATATTCTTCGGAAACGGAAAGAATGAAAAGGTAATTATTCGTACCTTTGTAGACTAACGCCAAAAAACTTTCGTTATGCGTAGCGACACGCTGATCATCATTCCCACCTACAACGAAAAGGAGAACATAGAGAAAATCATACGCAAGGTGTTTTCGTTGCCCAAGGCCTATGATATTCTGGTGGTGGAGGATAATTCGCCCGACGGTACGGCCGCCATTGTAGACAGACTGATTGCGGAAGAATTTTCAGACCGTCTGTATATTGAGAAACGGCCCGGCAAGCAGGGGCTTGGCACGGCGTATATCCACGGCTTCAAGTGGGCGATTGCGCAGGGGCGCTACGATTATGTCATTGAGATGGATGCCGATTTCTCGCACAATCCCGACGATTTGATACGCCTGTATGAAGCCTGTGCCAAGGATGGGGCCGACCTCAGTGTGGGTTCGCGCTATGTGAACGGGGTGGTGAATGTGGTGAACTGGCCGATGGGGCGTGTGTTGATGTCGTATTTCGCCTCGGCCTACGTGCGTATGGTGACCCGTATGCCCTTGGGCGACGCCACGGCCGGTTTTGTGTGCTACAAGACTTCTTTGCTGCGCAATCTCGATTTGGACGACGTGCATTTTGTGGGCTACGCTTTCCAGATAGAGATGAAATATACCGCCTACAGGCTCGGCTATCAGCTTAAGGAAGTGAGCATTGTGTTTACCGATCGCAAGGAGGGCGTGTCGAAGATGAGCCGCAAGATTTTCAAGGAGGCTTTCTTCGGGGTGATTCAACTGCGTTTCCGTCATTTTCACGGACAATATAGGGGAAAACCGAAAAAACCGCTCTACACCCTCGGGTAGGCGGGATTTTTTGTACCTTTGTGCGTTTGCGGGCGTAAGAGAGGGGACGGACCGGAGGCCGATGCAGGGAAGAACGTGTCGAAAATAATTGTATAAAATAGATAATAAATATATTAAGTTACAATGGGTAAAGAAGCAGCAAAAAAAACAGTCTATCTGTTTGGCAACAAAACGGCTGAAGGCAGGGCCGACATGCGTAACCTGTTAGGTGGAAAAGGCGCCAATCTGGCGGAAATGAGCCTGATAGGTCTGCCCGTACCTCCGGGTTTCACCATCACCACCGAGGTGTGCACCGCCTACAACGAAATCGGTGCCGAGGCCGTCATCAATATGATTAAACCCGAAGTGCAGGCGGGAATGGCCTGGGTGGAGAAGATCATGGGCGCCAAATTCGGCGACGGGGTCAATCCGCTTCTGTTTTCGGTGCGTTCGGGTGCCCGCGCTTCCATGCCCGGCATGATGGACACCATCCTCAACCTCGGTATCAACGACGAGGTGGTGGAAGCCTTGGTGAAGAAAACCGGCAACGAACGTTTCGCATGGGATTCCTACCGTCGTTTCGTTCAGATGTACGGCGACGTGGTATTGGGCATGAAACCCAAGTCGAAGGAAGACATCGACCCCTTCGAGGCCATTATCGAGAAAGTTAAGGAAGAAAAGAACGTGAAGCTCGATACCGAGCTTACCGTAGACGACCTCAAGACCTTGGTGAAACTGTTCAAGAAGGCCGTGAAGGAGAACACGGGCAAGGATTTCCCCGTGGATCCGTGGGAACAGCTTTGGGGTGCGGTGATTGCCGTATTCGACAGCTGGATGAACGAACGCGCCATTCTCTACCGTCGCCTCAACAACATCCCCGCCGAATGGGGCACGGCCGTGAACGTGCAGACCATGGTGTTCGGCAACATGGGCAACACCTCGGCCACCGGCGTATGCTTCAGCCGCAACGCCTCCACGGGCGAGAACAAGTTCAACGGCGAATATTTGGTGAACGCCCAGGGCGAAGACGTGGTGGCGGGTATCCGCACACCGCAGGAAATCACCCTGCTCGGTTCGCAACGCTGGGCGCAGCTGCAAGGCATTTCCGAAAAGGAACGCGCCGAAAAATATCCTTCGCTCGAAGAAGCGATGCCCGAACTCTATAAGGAATTGTGGGAGTTGCAGAACAAGCTCGAGCTCCACTACAAGGATATGCAGGACATGGAGTTCACGATTCAGGAAGGCCGCCTGTGGATGTTGCAGACCCGCAACGGAAAGCGTACGGGCGCAGCTATGGTGCGCATCGCCATGGAACTCTGCAAGGAAGGCCTTATCAGCGAAAAGGAAGCGCTTCTGCGCATCGAACCCAATAAACTCGACGAATTGCTGCACCCTGTGTTCGACAAGGCGGCCCTCGCCTCGGCCAAGGTTATGGCCAAGGGCTTGCCCGCTTCGCCCGGTGCGGCCACGGGACGCATCCTCTTCTTTGCCGAAGATGCCGAGAAGGTGGTGGAGAAGAACCCCGGCGAAAAGGTGATTTTGGTGCGTATCGAAACCTCGCCCGAAGACCTCAAGGGTATGTATATCGCCCAAGGTATCCTGACGGCACGCGGCGGTATGACCTCGCACGCGGCGGTTGTGGCGCGCGGTATGGGCAAGTGCTGCGTTTCGGGTGCGGGCGAGATTGAGATCGACTACAAGAAACGCACGCTCACCATGGGCGGAAAGACCTATAAGGAAGGCGACTATATCTCGTTGAACGGTTCCACCGGTCAGGTGTTCGACGGCGAAATCAAGACTATCGACGCCGAAATCAGCGGCGATTTCCAAGCCTTGATGGATTTGGCCGACAAATACACCCGCATGGTGGTTCGCACCAATGCCGACACCCCGCACGATGCGGTGGTGGCCCGCAATTTCGGTGCCCGTGGTATCGGCCTCTGCCGTACCGAACACATGTTCTTCGAGGGCGACAAGATCATTCCCATGCGCGAGATGATTTTGGCCAAGGATGAAGCCGGCCGCCGCGCCGCCTTGGCGAAGCTGTTGCCCTTGCAGCGTGCCGACTTCGAAGGTATCTTCGAGGCCATGCACGACCTGCCCGTGACGGTGCGCCTTTTGGATCCCCCCTTGCACGAATTCGTTCCCCACGATGCCAAGGGTCAGGAAGAAATGGCCAAGGTTATGGGTATCGGCGTGGAAGAGGTGAGCGCCAAGGTGAAGGAATTGGAAGAAGTGAACCCGATGCTCGGCCACCGTGGCTGCCGCTTGGGCAATACCTATCCCGAAATCTCGGAAATGCAGACGCGCGCTATCTTGGAAGCGGCCCTGAACCTCAAGAAGCGTGGCGTGAAGGCCCGTCCCGAAATCATGGTGCCGCTGGCCGGAACCAAGAAGGAATTGGCCGATCAGGTGGATATCATTCACCGCACCGCCGAAGCCGTATTCGCCGAACGCGGCGAGAGAATCGACTATATGGTGGGTTCGATGATCGAGATTCCGCGTGCCGCCCTCACCGCCAACGAAATGGCCGAGGTGGCGCAGTTCTTCTCGTTCGGTACCAACGACCTCACGCAGATGACCTACGGTTTCTCGCGCGACGATATCGGCAAGTTCCTGCCCGTTTACCTCGACAAGAATATCCTCAAGCACGACCCGTTCCAGATTTTGGATCGCGAGGGTGTGGGTCAGTTGGTGAAATGCGGCGTGGAAAAGGGCCGTCAGACCCGTCCCGACATCAAGTTGGGTATCTGCGGCGAACATGGCGGCGAACCGAGCTCCATCGCTTTCTGCGATTCGCTGGGCATGAGCTATGTGAGCTGCTCGCCCTACCGTGTGCCTATCGCACGGGTGGCGGCGGCGCAGGCCAATGTCTCCACGCAGGAATAGCGGCTGTCCGCTGTTTAAATAAGGAGAGGGGGCGCACAAAGTGCGCCCCCTTTTTTGTTGCCTTTTGTCTGCCTTCCATTTGAACTTTCAAGGAATCCTTGACAGTTGAATACGCATCTAATTTTATTGAGCGGGGAGTTGTCGGATTGTTCTTTATTTTCTAATTTTGTATTATAGTAATTGCAAAATTGAGAAAGTAAGCAATATGGACAAGAATCAAAAAGACAGTCTTAGTGCCCTTGTTTCAGCAACTTGGAATACCCTAAGAACCCACAAGGAATGGGAAGAACGGTATGCAGGCTTTTCAATAGATGTAGCGAAAGGCAACATAGTTAAGCGAGTTGAAGAAAAGTTGAAAAAGATTGCGTCTAAACCGAAATTATCTCTTTATACATCGGTAAGTAGAGAACCGTCGGAGGTTAGTTTGCGTTTTGCCGGCCAGATTGTGGCTTGCATAAAAGAGCAGAATGGTATAACTGTAACATCTCAGGATAATTTTACAGGTGCCCCTGCATTGTCGAATGAATTGTTGGATTCTTCTGAAGTGGATAAGTTTTTGTCGTTTTTTGAGGAAAAAGCTGATGTTAACAAAGTGGAAGATAAAAAGGGACAAGTTATAGATGCTTTGCTGAAAGAGTTAAAAAAATCGGATAAGATTCTTCC
>JAAVBQ010000051.1 GCA_014803485.1 bacterium
CTTTCTTTGAGATTTTTCCAAATGCCACCCGCATTTTCTTTGAGGTTGTTCCAAATGCCGTTTGCGCTTTCCTTAAGGTTGTTCCAAACGCCGCCGATGTTCTCTTTCACGGAACTCACCACGTTGGTAAAGGTTTCCTTAACGTTGCTGTAAATATTGCCGGCACTTTCCTTGATGTTGTTCCAAATGCCGTTTGCACTTTCCTTAAGGTTGTTCCAAACGCCGCCGATGCGCTCTTTCACATTCACCACCACATTCGTTATGGCGGCACCCGCCGTCTCCTTCATCTTGTTGAACGTATCCGCAACGGAGGCGGTAAAATTCTCCAGAAAATCCAACAGACCGTTTCCATCGGCCTGCGGAGCCTCCAATATGATGGAGGGCGCCTGCATCATCAATGCGCCGATTTTGTCGAAAACCGCTTGCACACCGCTTTGAAATGCCGACATAAAGCCGAAGTTTTCTTGTGTCATCTTATTTCTTTTTGGGCGTGAACAATCTGCCGATCAGGTTCACGCGATAATATTCGAGCCATAAGGCCTGTTGGAGCCGGGTAACCCATTCCTCGTCGCTCAACTCACCCGGATCTATCCCGAAATCGGCGCGGAGCAGGGCATCTCCCTCCAACAAGAAGATGCCCTTTTCGATGCCCGCAGCCGCTACAAGTTTTTTAACTCGCCTACTTTGGCCGCCACCAGTTTATCCATCACTTGCGAAAGCCCGTAGAAAACCGAATTGTCTTCCAACAGTTCGGCCTTTCCTCCGAGAAACGAATTCTTGAGCACAAACTCGTTGTATTTCATCGGGTCGTTCTTCGCTATCACGCCGGCAGCCGCCAGGGTTTTACGGTCGGGTTGGCGGAAGTAGAGTTTCTCGCCCTCCACTTCGTAGCAGAAAACCTTTCCGTGCTTCCGCTTCCATTCTTCAATCTGTCGATTTTCGTTTGGCGTTTTGTTGGCCGGAACTCCATGGGTTGCGGCGTTCTCTTTTTTTTCCATATCCAATTTTTTACATCAAACATTCATGAAGACTGGATCCGCTTAGGCGGTTACGTTGGTATCGATACCCAAGGCGATGAAGGGCAAGGCGTGTTCGCTGTTCAAATCGCCCTCTTTCATGCCTTTGGGAAACTCGGTAATCGACGCGCAACGGATAATGTCGGTTGTTACCGTCTCTCCGCTGGTGTAGGTTACCACAATATCGAATTCCAAATCAAGGCAGTCGGTGTAGCCCGCTTCCTTGGCGGCACGGTTCAAGGCTTCCAGCTCGCTTTGCAGAACCGTGAGCGTACCTTCGTACTCACGCCTGCCGTGCTGAATGCTCTTGGGGTTGATACCTGCGCCGAACACGGCTTCTTTCGATTTCTTGGCCGTGTATTCGATGCCGCGCAAGCCAGTGAGGGGGCGACCCAAAATGGTGGCCTGCACATCGCAATAACTGTATTCTCTACTGTTGAATGCCATTTTCTTGAATTTTTAAAGGGTTATTACTGTTCCAAGGCCGGATTGCTGAAAGAGAGCAACACCTTGATGGTTTTCAAAACGCCGAGCGGCACAATGCTGCATTCCACCTGCAGGGTAGAGGTGGAAAGGATGTTCTGCTCCGGGTTCACATACGCTTTGAACGAACTGATTTGCCCGTCCATAAGCGAGGCCACGGCGTTCTCTATCATCGACTCGAACGAGCTGCACACACCCGAAGGAAGTTTGCCGTCGTCGCCCACCTTTACATTGTCCATGATTTCGGAAATGTAGGTGTCGTAGGCAATGCGCATGGCCTTGTCCATGATGCGGCCGTTGTTGAGCACGGCGTAGTCGTCGGTGGCTGAACAGGCCATAGGGCAGCCGTTCAGATAGCAGCCGTTCTTGCCGGGATAGTTGAGAAAGAAGATGTAGCCGGCATCGTTGAGGCTGTCGGCGAGACCTTGCTTTTCGAGGAAAGCCGAACCGTCGGTAAAATAGCCGTTGGCGGCCAACGAACCGAACTTTACGCGTCCCAAATCTTGTTGGGGTTCGGCCTTGGCGGCGCGTCCCAACACCATACCGATGGCGGCGGGATATTGACCTTCCAATTCGCCTTCGGAGGCCAGCACCATCGCCACACGGTTGTAACTGCTGCCCGAAGGTTTGAATTCGGGATTTTCTCCCGTCCAGTTGGGCGCAGGCAGGAAGATGCGGAAAGGCATGATTTTCTTCGCGTAGTTCTCTGCCGTTTGCTGCGCATTGTTGGCCGCTGTGATAGCGTCGCCGTCAATACCTTTCGGACATTCTTCGTTTCCAGAATTCAGACGGTTCACGCCCACAATCTTGACACGGCCTGCCGCCGCCTCGAACAATTTGGAAAGGGGGCTGGTGGCCACCGTGCTCACCATATCGCTCAGTTTGGTTTCGGGATCCACCACCATAAGGTGCAGTTCGGCTCCCTCGCCGGCTTGGGCATAGAAAGAACATACCTCTTTGTAAACAAGGGGGTTGTTCTTGCTTGTAATCCCAAGCGTGTCTAAGTCTTTGGTTGAAGACAGCTGATAGTGTTTTCCCCACGCCAGCGTTGTTTTGGTTACGGTTTCGCCCTTTTCGTTTTCGGTTGTGATGGACACTTCCGTACCCGTCAAGAGCAAGGCGGCAATGCCGTCATCGGTAGCGGAAACTCGGCCAAGGCCGCCGTTACCCAATGTAATTTCAACTCCTGGTAATGCCATTTGTTTCGTTTTTTAATGGTTAATATTTTGTTTTTTACCTTAAGGTCTCCTTAAAAACAGCCGCAACAGAAAAAACACGATGCCTGCGGCTATCAAAAGCAGGCTTATTCCGCCTGTTTTCATCAAAAATTTCTGTCCGGCATTCAAGGGCTTGGGCACGACTACCGGCACTTGTTTATAAACGCTGTCGTGGATATACACACTATCTGTTTTCCGTTGTACGCGGTCGCGGGTTCGTTCTCGCCAATATTCAATCCGCACCGTATCGCCTTTTTCGTGTATGCGAACACTGTCGTGGATGTATATCCACACGCTGTCCGTTTTATTGCGCCAAACCTGCGCCACATGTTCCCTGTTCTCGTTTTCCGTTACGGGAACCAAGGTTCTGCAAGCCGAAAGCAAAAACAGACAACTAAAAGGCAATACCGTTTTCGTTAAGCAACTTTTCATACCGCGCTATTTTCTCAAGATTACCTGCCTGCTGTTCCAATTTATTCTGCAACACTAAAACCTCGTTTCTCAAATTCAACACTTCCCGCGAAAGCTCCGAAATCTGCAAACTGTCTTTCTGCCTTTGTTCCAACAGATGCGATATCTGTTCTTCCAGATTATCCACCACCTTGCGCCATGTGTCGACCGCCGCGTCTATGTTGGTGATGTCTTGCCGATGGTTGCTGGTGGCAAGTCCCCGGTTTTCGATTTCGATGCGTTTCCGCTTGAAAAACCATCCGGCGAACCCACCTAAAAAGGCTGTGGCGAAGGGTACGCCTATCTGAAATAAAAGTTCTTTCATA
Organism: bacterium; assembly: GCA_014803485.1. Classification (GTDB taxonomy): domain Bacteria; phylum Bacteroidota; class Bacteroidia; order Bacteroidales; family P3; genus Pullibacteroides. Next base: position 3,493 of record JAAVBQ010000051.1, read on the forward strand.
TCTCTTCCGTTTAGGTGAGGCAAAAGTATCGGGGCACAAAAAGACGCACAAAAACAATGTCTTAAATCGACACTATTTTTTATAAAACGGCTGTATCAGATGAATTTTGCTCCGTAAAAAAACAGGAGACATGAGAAAAATAACGCACATCGCCGTGCATTGCACGGCCACGCAACAGAAGACCACCAGCATTGCAAGCCTCAAAGCGCATTGGAGCGCTCTCGGGTGGAAAAGCCCCGGATATCATTATGTGGTGCTGCCCTCGGGAAGAGTGGAACAGTTATTGGACGAAAGTCAAATCAGCAACGGAGTGAAAGGCCACAATGCCTGCTTGATAAACGTGGCTTACGTGGGCGGTATCGACAGCGACGGCAAGGCGGTGGACAACCGCACCGAGGCGCAGAAAGCCGCCCTTTGTTTCTTGTTGGAACAACTTGTAGAGCGCTATCCGAACGCTGTTATTCAGGGACATCGCGATTTTTCACCCGACCTGAACCAAGACGGGGAGATAACTTCGGACGAGTTTATCAAGCAGTGCCCTTGCTTCGATGCAAAAGGGGAGTATCTGCATCTACCCTAGATACCGCAGGAACATCTGGTAGTTGCAGCAATAAATAGGGGAGATTAAACAGCCAACTGCCATAATGAAAATCGGCCAACTGCTATAACGAAAAACCACCAATCACCATAATGAAAAACGTTTATTTATTGAAAACAAGCCTAATACAAACATTTTATATCGTAAAAACACACAACAAAAAATACAGTGAATTGGCCCGCCAAGGCTTGAATTAGCAACATCTATCGGTTCAGGCTGGAGCCGAGCCATAGACAGGTTATTTCTAAGAATTATAGGTTATTTGTCCCCGTAATGTCCTAAGGCCGACAAGACATAAGACTTTCTGCCCCGATTTTTTCAATGCCAAGAGATGTTGGCGGGCGGGAGAAGTGATTTCTACGAAATACTTTCCCATATATTGTTGATGTTTTTGATACGAATGGTCTTTCCGCTTTCGATTTCCTTAAGCCCTTTCTTTACAGCAATATTTTCCGCATCCGTAAGTCGGGTTTCTTCAATATCTTCCCTCAGTCTCTTTGCCAACCATTTCCGATTGTTTAAAGACAAGGAGGCAATAGTTTGCCACAGGCTTTCCATAGATATAGTCGCTTTCATACGCTATCCTCCGTAAATCTTTTACAAAGATACGAAAAGTCGAGCGCAGAGCCAATCGAAAGTTTACTTTCAGATTGGCTCTGTCGAGATACAGTATCTACAACGAAGTTAAAGATACGAAAAGTCGAGCGCAAACATCAAACTTGCTTGAATGTTTGCCGAGACGAAAATGGCTATCGGTTCTGGAAGGAGCCGAGGAAGCTGTTGCGTTTGGAGACAGTGGCTTGATTGAACTCGTAGCGACCTTTCTTGCGGGTGCCGGGTTTGAGGGTGGCGATATATTCGTTGAGCGCGTCGTCGGAGGTGACAATCTGCATATAATGGTTGGTGTAGCTGAAATAGATCCATGCGTTGGCATTGGCTTCCAAATAGATATCCACCACATCTCCTCGGCGGGTCTTGCGCAGGGCGGCCATCACCTTGAGCTTCTTGTTCACCGCATTGCCGCCTATGGCCATCAGCTCGGCGGTTTCTCCACTCGAGAAGAAGGCCTTGCGCCCTGCATCCCATTCCAGTTCCAAGTCGGAAAAGACAAGCGATTGCTTCAGAATGTCGGGAATCTTGCTCAACACGCCCGTCAGGCGCAGTTCGGCTTCCATGCGCTGGCGTTCCTTTTCGGGAACATGATGTTGCAGGAACCCAGACACGTAGGTTTCTCCCGAACTGCCGTTATAGCTCGAATAGGCGAATTTATTGAGGTGGGCGGCCAAACGGCGGGCCACCTCATCGGTGAGGTAGAAATCGAATATCGAAAGGGCGCGGGTGGAAATGGTCCCCGTGTTGCCGTCGCGCATCATATTGCCATAGAGGCGCATACCCAACTCATAGGTATTCATCGTAAGGTCAATATCTCCCGTAGCCAAGGCGAAGCAACTGTTCAGGCGCAGCGCAAACACCTCCTCGCCCAAGCTGTCCATCACGCGGTAGGCCTTGTCGGGACGCGAGAATTCAAGGTTGCCCGTAACGGCTAGATTGGGGTGATCGGTGCTGATTTTGCGTTGCATAAAGAGAAACTGCGGTTGGTTCGAACGGTCTTGCGTATAGAAACCGCAGCCCAAAAGCCGTCCCACCGTGGAACGGGTCTTCTCGTCGAAAGGAATCTGCACCGAATCGGAATTGATGTAGGCCTCAAACTGAATGCCGTCGGCAAGGAAGGGATTGTCGGCGGCCAGGCCGATAACCTCTTCGGCCAACACGGGAGCGTCTTCGGTTTTCTTTTTGCCACGGGCGTTGAGCCGTTTGGAGTCCTCGTCCTCGAATTCCTCTTCGCGTTTTTTGGTGCGCCGCGTGTCTTCCTCTTCAAACTCAAAGTCATCGTAACCACTCTTTCCCGAAGCTTTCTCATCGGTGCTATCTTCAAATTCCTCTTCGTCTTCGGAACGATATTCGAAATCTTCTTCGGAAGTATCGTAAAAATCGGTTTCCTCCGCTTCGGAGGGATTGTTCTCCGACACTTGACAGGTGTATTTCATCCGCACGCTACCTGCAAAAAGCGGATAGGTTTCCTGCGCGCTCAATTCTATCTTTCCGATAAACTCGAAGGCTTCGTTGAGCGCCAGCACGCCCGAATCGAAGGTTATGCGGGCGGAGGCTTGCGAAAAGCCGTCGCCCATAGGCCGTATGCCTGCAAAAGACACCGCCTGTTGCTCGATATGCGGGGCACGGTAGTCGAAAAGGCCCGAGGCCCTGTATTGCTCGGACGAATACACCTGTGCCTGCACATCGTGGAACGAATGCAGACGGTTGCGGTCGCCGAAATACAGCTCGGCACCGTAGAGCGGTTCCATCTGCCCTGTTTTTCCTATCACCACCCTCCCCGACGCCGGCACAAAGAGGGCGTCGGCCACCAAAACCCGCTCCACGCCGTCCACACGCAAAACGGTGTCGGCATACGAGAACAACGACGAAGTGCCGTAGAAATTGAGCCCTGCCTGCGCCCGCCGCGTGGAAACGAACTTTTCGCCGGGCAGAATGGCGGTGAAGAGTTCGCCCTTGCTCATGGAATCTAAGGCGGCCCGCCACGAAGAAGAGGCTTCCTCTCCATGCTTCATGCGCACCTGCTTGCGTTCCATGCTCCAATCCATTTCCGACACCGAGGTTTCGTAGCGGTTCACTCCGAAAGCGAGGGGCGAGGTGCCGTCGGCAGAACGGAACTTACCCTGCCCTTTGTCCAAATCCACGGTCAACGTATGTTCCCGGGTTGCAAGCAAGTTCGATTCGCCCGAAGCGATGCGGAAATCGCCCGTATCGGCACGGAACACGCGACGCGCCAACGAAAAACTGCGGGAATCGACAAAGAAACGGGAGCGGTTGGACAGCGTGCCTTGCGCGCGGGAAACACCCGGAGAAAAAGTATAGGTACCCGACAGTTTCCAATCTTCGGCATAGAAATGCAGGAGGGAATCCTTGACCGAACGCAACGAAAACAAACCCGACCGCCGCACAAAATCACCCTCTACCTTGTTCGCCCGCACCAAAGGATAATTGCCCGGCACCGTATCGGGAAAAGTGAATTCCTCCACACGGGCATACATGCGGCGCGGCAGGAACACCATGCGGCGCGAAGCGGCGTTGGCGCCCAGATAGGCGAAATCACCATGCCCGTAGAGCCCGCTGTTATCGAGGAACAACTCGCCCGAATAACGCGTTTTTCCGTCGTAGACGGGCCAGCCGCCCTCGGGAGAAACGGTGGCGAAGCCCAAGGAATAGTCGGGACGGATGACAAGTTCTTCCCGAATGTCGGGGAAAAGACCGAACGAAAGCAAGGTGCCCGCAAAGCGGATACTGTCCACATTCACCGAGCTGAGTTTCTCCATGCGGAAAGGATCGACACGAAAATAGAAAGAGTCGGCCGTATAGGCGCCTTTCTGCACACGCGCATCATCATAATATACATAGGAAGGCTGCGTGCTTTCGAAAATCGGATATTCGGGAAAATCCTTGCGCCCGCCCTTATTGCCCGGGTCGTCGATAAGCACGGTGCCGGCCAACGACTTGATGACCGATTCCACGGGGTGACGTTTAATTTCGCCGTCTTCCATACGCCTCACCTCCAATCCCATTTCCTGCACATCGGCGATGTCCACCTTGAAATCGTTGTAGTAGAAACGCGCACCCCGCACGGTATAGTTGAAGTTGCCGGCATGAAAGAGTCCGTTGAAATAGAAATCGGCATCTTTGTAAATGTGAATCACCGAATCGACAGGAAGGGCATACACATCCTGCTTCCCGCTCAAAAGAATATAAGGTACTTTGGCCATCCGGATATCGAGACTGTCCAAGCGAAGCACCGCCTTCACAATGCCGTCTTCGGTGGTCTTGAATTCGATTTCGTCGAAATCGGCCCTATTGGCCGTCACCTCCAGCGTATGGAACAACTGGGGCAGAAGCGTCACCGTCTTGCGGACGGGATCGTAACTCACATAGCCGTAGGCGATAAAGTTGTAGAGCATGGCCAAGGCCTGCGTGGAAGAAACGTTCAACACTTCGGCCACTTCATCCAAATAGAGTTCCCGACTGTTGACCCGTTTGGAGAGGGAGGCCAGAATGAAAAAGGGGTTGGCTTCCATACCCAAGGTAATCTTGCCCAATTCCTCGCGCGAGAAAAGATTCAGCGACTTGAACGATACCGAACCCACACGTCCCGGAATCTGCAGAAGACCTATCTCCACTTCGTTGCGGTCCAGATACCAACGCAACGCCTCGAACTCCATGCGCACCTTGTGATAGGTGTCGATGAAAGGAGCGCTCAAACCGTCGCCTTGGCGGGAGGTGACGTGCAATACCCGGTTGTCTGCATCGTAGCGTACGTTTACCGAAGGATTGTAGAGCGAATCCTCGTGCAGACGCATCACCAGACGTGCATCCGACGAACTGAGCTTGCCCCGCTCAAACTGAAAGCGTGAAGAAGAAAGCCGCACCCGTATCGCATCGTCCTCTTCCCGCACATCCACCTGCGCCGTGGCCGAAGCCGAGCCGAAATATTCGCGGTTGCCCTCCTGCACCAAAGGCCCGCGCACATCCACACCGGTAAAAATATCGCGTACAAACAAGCGTTCACGCGCCACAAACTGCGGATAATGGCTGTCCTTGAGCTTGTCGCCCGCCGTGAGGCGTTCGGAAAAATCGCCGTGCAAATCTTTCGGATACAGATAGAGGTTGCGGTGAATCACATCGGAAGCCTGAAAACGGCCTTGCTTGAAGTTGAGGGAATAGTTTTTGAGGTCTGTGTAACAACTGTCGGTGGCCAGTCCCACCCGCTCCCAATACACACGCCCGCCCTTTCCCTCGAAACGGTCGGCAAGAGGGTAATAATCGCCTCTCGTGCCATAGATGCAGGTGCTGTCGTGATAGGCGCGGCACTTGAGGTCTATCTCTTCAAAACGGAAAACCGGTTCGGAATTGATTTCGAGAACGGTGAATGCAATTTCCGGACCTTGCCACCAAGCGGCGTTACTCTTATAGAATTCGCCCTCCTCCAACAATTTATAGGTGCGGTCCACCAGCGTGTTGAAATGCCGCGTGCGGGTTTTCTTCAACTTTTGCCGCAAAATTTCGAGCCATTCGTTCTGAACGGAATTATGCCGCTGTTGCATAAGTTGTTGCGTGCGCAGAAAAGCATACAGTTCGGGATAGGCCTTCACGCGGGCCTTGTGCGCCATACGCGCCATTTCGGCCACTTCCTCCCGACGCTCGGCGCGCAGGGAAGAGAAATAATCCAGATAGCCGGCCGTCCACGTCTGCAAAAGTTCCTTTTCGTCTTTGGTGAGATTGGGGTCGGCCAACATATACGCTCCGAGTCCTGCCTCGAAATCGGCGGCATTCCCGCCCAAAGGCTGGTCGCGGCGCTGGGCACAGAGAGGCGCGAACGGTATGGAAAGCAGAAAAAGTGCGACAAGAAACCTCATCCTTACTTCTTGACAAATTTCATCGCCGCCCACGTTTCGCCACCCGCATCTTGTTTTTCGATATGCTTTTGATAGAAAAGTCGGTGCGCGTTGCACTCCTTTTCAAGAAGATCCATATCCTGTCTGTAGAATCCGCTCAGATACAGCACGCCCCCCACGGGCAGACAGGCCGCATACACCGCCGTGTCGCGCAGAAGGATGTTGCGGTTGATATTGGCCAGAATCACGTCGAATTCCCTACCCTGCAGGTTCGAAGCATCGCCCTGTTCGATACGCATCCTTTCCGAAAGCCCGTTGCGCGCCACATTCTCGAGCGCGTTTCTATACGCCCATTCGTCTATATCTATGCCCAACACGCTTTCCGCACCCTGCATACCCGACAGAATGCCCAGCACACCCGTGCCGCACCCCATATCCAACACCCGTTTACCCGTGGGCGGGTCGCTTTCCAGAAACTTTATCATGAGCGAAGTAGTGGGATGATGCGCCGTGCCGAACGACATCTTGGGTTCGATTTCGATATTATGGCGGACTTGTGCCAACGGTTGATGAAAAGGGGCATGCACATAGCAGAAATCGCCGAAGCGCACGGGCGTGTAGGATTTCTCCCACTCGGCGTTCCAATCTTTGTCGGGAATAAGGGTATCGGTGCGGGCGATGATTTTCTCTCCGCAGTCTTGCAGGAGCGTGTCGAGGGCCGCCCGGTTCGCCTCATAGTCCGGTGCGGGAATATAGGCGGTGAGGGTTTGCGCAACGCAGGCGGCGCCGCATTCTTCACCGCCGTTTTCAAAACTCTCGAAGCCCAACCCCGCCAGATTGTCGGTCAGAAGGTCGGTCTCGATTTCGGTAAGCTTGTGTTCCAGACGAACGCTATAATAATTCATACCCGCCTTTCAAACCGTTTCCCATCAAGCATTCACAATCTTCATAAAATCATCGGCCTGCAACGAAGCTCCGCCAATCAACCCTCCGTCTATATCTTCCTGGGCAAAGAGCTCGGGCGCGGTCTTGGGATTGCAGCTGCCGCCATAGAGCAGAGGAATGGTGGAAGAAACCGCCTTGCCGTATTTTTCCTGAATGCACTTGCGGATATGGGCGTGAATTTCCTGCGCCTGTTCGGGCGTGGCGGTCTTGCCCGTGCCGATGGCCCATACGGGTTCGTAGGCAATGATGAGCTTCACGAAATCCAAAGGCTTGAGATTGAACATCCCTTCTTCGAGTTGCCTTTCAATCACCTCGAATGCCTTGCCGATCTCGCGCTCTTCCAACGTCTCGCCTATGCACACGATGGGAATGATGTCGTTCTGCAAAAGACTCTCTATTTTCTGCGCCACCAAAGCATCGGTCTCGCCATAGTAGCGGCGGCGTTCGGAATGCCCCACGATGCAGTACTCCACACCCATCGAGGCCAGCATACCCGCCGAAATCTCGCCCGTGTACGCGCCCGATTCGTGTTCGTTGACATTCTGCGCACCCACGCCGTAGAACACTTCGTTCCCGTCTTCCTCATCGCAGCTCAAATCGTGCGCCATTTCTATGTAGAGAGAGGGCGGACACACAATCACGTCCGTATCTTTGTTCTGTCCGTTCTTCAACAAATCGACCAACTCGTCAAACAAATCCTCGGCCTGCTGAAAGTTCTTGTTCATCTTCCAGTTGCCGGCCACAATTCTTCTTCTCATATTCAGTTGTTTTTCTTTTCTATGTATGCCTCCCGCCTATTCCTCTTCTTCCGATGCGCCGAAAGCCTCCTGCAGGGCGCGGAAATCCACCGCATCGGGGTCGGGAAGACGCCGCCAATCCCACAATCCCAGCACATACGCATTGCGCACCAACACCACGCCCGGATTGGAACGAATCACCGCCTTGATAGACGTGTTGTCGGCGTAGAACACCGGGAAATCCGCCACACCGTAATCTTCCTTGAAGGCCGTGGCACGCTCCACATCCGAAGACGTAAGGAAACAGGCATCATATCCCGCTTCATACATCTTGTTCACAAAATCGGCCACCTTGCGCAAACCTTTCTCGTTAGCCCGGTCTATATCATACACCGCCACCAAAAAGAGATAACGGTCGTCTTCCAGAAGACTGCGGGTAACGTCCAAGCCGGGGTCCTCTTCGTCGATTTTGTCGAGAATGTTGATGTTGACCGCCGCAGGGTTGGGATTTTCGTCACGCCGATCCACAAATTCCCATTCCTCCACCCATTGCGGGTCGGAGAAAGGACATTCGGACAGGAGATATTCGCGTTCCTCGCCCGTGTTTTTGTTGCGGTAGGTCATGTAGTGCCGCAACGGAAGCTGATGTTCGGGGAAAAGCCGTTCGCCTTTCTTCCATTCCAGAAAATTGACTACGGGCAGGTAGCGGTAATTATAGATTTCGAAAGCCAGAAACGCCACAGTCCAAAGAACGGCAATGGTCCACACCTGCGCGGGTTTGCGGCGGGAGCGGATGCGTCCGGCCGAGAACAGCAACACCAACGTGGCCGCGTCCAGCACCAAGTTCTTGTAGAAGGTCTGCCAATTGGTTATCACCAAAGCCTTGCCGAAACAACCGCAGTCGGGAACCGGCTCGGCCACCGCGTCCACCCAAGTGAGCCCCGTAAAGAAAGCCATCATCACGGCCAACACCCACACCGTCCAACGTATCTTGATGTTGAAAAGCAGGAACACGCCCACACAGAATTCCACCAGGCAGAGGGCGAAAGAGGCAAAAGTAGCCAAGGGCGAGAGCCACGCGGCATGATAGGCTTCAAGATAATCTTCTATCATGTAGACTGTTCCGAGAGGGTCCACACCTTTGCTGAGGCTCGAAAACACAAACACCGCGCCCACGAGCGTGCGGAAAGTCACCACCGAACCATGGGTAAAATAGTTGCGGTTGAGCACACAGAGCACGCCGTTGAACACGAGAAAACACAAAAAGAGAACGCTTTTTCCCGGCACCCAAAGAATGAGCAGCGCCGAAAGCACCACCAAAAACAAGATGCCGTAGGAGGGAATCCAAGAGGGTATCGATTTTTGTTTCATGTTTCTAAATTTTCTTGTCCGACGACTCCGCAATTTGAATGAGGGCGAAAACCGCGTAATTCATCATATCGTAATAGTTGGCGTCCAAGCCCTCCGACACCGACGTTTTGCCGCCCGCATCCTCTATTTGTTTTACTCTCAGGAGTTTCATCAAGATAATATCGACCAGCGATTCCTGCCGCATATTGCGCCATGCCTCGCCGTAGTCGTGATTCTTTCGTGTCATGAGTTCGAAAGCCTTACGGGCGTATTCATCGTATTTGGCAAGGGCGAGTTCCTTGGAAAGGGCCTTGTCGGAAAAGCCGATTTCCAACTGAATCAATGCCATGATCGAGTAGTTCACGATACCCACAAATTCGCCGCGTATACCTTCGTCCACCAACGCCTGCCCTTCTATCTGCAAAGTGCGGATTCTTTTGGCCTTGATATAAATCTGATCGGTGAGCGAACTGGGCCGCAACACATGCCATGCCGCCCCATAATCGCCTAATTTCGCCGCATATAGTGTGCGGCAATCGGCCAACACGCTCTCGAATTCCTTGTTGGTTTGCTCTGCTTTCATACTTGCAAAGTTACGCCTAATTCAATACTTTTGCAACCATTCAAAGGCAATGCAAATGGCTTATAGTCTTAATATCAGAGGTTGTTTAAAAACTTGGAGCGAACCCCAGGTCATGGGCATTGTCAACCTCACGCCCGATTCTTTTTTCGGCGGAAGCCGTGTGAGAGGCGTGCGGGCGGTGTTGAAGCGTACCGAAAAGATGTTGGAGGAGGGGATGGAGATTCTGGATATCGGCGCGATGTCGTCTCGGCCTGGTGCCAAACTGATTTCGGAAGAGGACGAATGGGCGCGTTTGGAAAAACCGCTCAAGGCTATCGTGAAGCAATTTCCCGAACTGCTTGTGTCGGTGGACACGTTCCGCTCCGAGGTAGCCGAACGTTGCGTGGAGGCGGGGGCAGGCATCATCAACGATATATCGGGCGGAAGTTTCGACCCAAAGATGTTCGCCACCGTGGGGCGGCTTCAGGTGCCCTATATCCTCATGCATCTTTCCAGTCCGTTGCAGGCCTGGGAAAAAAGCGGAGCGAGACCCGAAAAACCGGCGGAACTCTCTCTGATTCCCTATTTTTCAGAGAAAATCCTACAGGCCCGTGCGGCGGGTATCCACGACATCATCCTCGATCCCGGCTTCGGTTTCGACAAAACCTTGGAACAGAACTACGCGGTGTTGAACCACCTGCGCGACCTTTCGATTTTCGATATGCCCGTTCTGGCGGGTCTGTCGCGAAAATCCATGTTATACAAACCTTTGGGAACCACCCCCGAAGGAGCACTCAACGCCACCACCGCCGTCAATATGGTGGCTTTACTCAACGGAGCGGCCATACTGCGGGTCCACGATGTAAAGGAAGCGGTGGAATGCGTTAAAATATACAGGCAATTATGGACTCTATAAGTCTTTGGTTGGAGAATTTCTCCTTTACACAGGCCCTCGACATCGCTATCGTGGCCTTTTTGGCCTATCAGATTTACCGCTTGGTAAGGGGTACTTCGGCTCTCAACATCGTCTTGACCATTATCGGCATCTTTGTGCTTTGGAAAATCGCAGGGCAGCTCTCCATGCCCCTCACCACCGAAATCCTGGACCGCGTGGTGAGTATGGGTCTGTTGGCCATCGTGGTGATTTTCCAACCCGAAATCCGCCGCTTCTTCTTCATGCTCACCTCCCCCACCTCCATCCAAAAGAAGCGCAAAAACAAGATTCTCAGTCAACTCAGAAAGAAGGGCATTCTCAAGAAAGATCTCAATATCACCCAAGTGGTGCAGGCCTGCATGCACATGAGCCAAGAAAAGACCGGTGCCTTGATTATTCTTACCCAATTGAACCGTCTGCCGGGCACCGTGGCCACGGGCGAACATCTCGACGCTATTGTATCAAGCGCCTTAATCGAAGATATTTTCTTTAAGAACAGCCCTTTGCACGACGGAGCCCTGATTATCGAAAAGAACCGTATCGTGGCCGCCCGTTGCATTCTTCCCGTAACGAACAACAAAGATGTGTCGGCCAATCTCGGTTTGCGTCACCGCTCGGCCATCGGCATCACCGAACAGTCGGATGCCTTGGCTATCGTGTGCTCGGAGGAAACCGGAGCCATTTCCTATTGCCTTTTCGGCAGTGTCACCTACAATGTGAGCCCCACGCAGTTGCGGGCCAAAATCGAAGAATTCTTCGAGGAGACGAAAATCCCCGAAAAGACGGTGCAGTTATAATCTGCCCCGGCAGCTCAAACAGGCTCTGCTAAACATTGAATCTGAAATGCAGGATATCGCCGTCCTGCACCACGTATTCCTTTCCCTCCACCCCTAATTTACCGGCCTCCTTGCAGGCGGTTTCGGAACGGTAGTGAATATAGTCGTCGTATTTGATTACCTCGGCGCGGATAAATCCTTTTTCGAAATCGGTATGAATGATGCCCGCCGCCTGTGGAGCCTTGGTGCCTTTCACAAACGTCCATGCACGGCTTTCGTCGGGCCCCGTGGTGAAATAGGTCTGCAGGTTGAGCAAGGCATAAGAAGCCTTGATAAGGCGGTTCACGCCCGATTCCTCCAAGCCGATTTCCTGCAGAAACATCTGTCTTTCCTCGTAGGTCTCCAATTCGGCGATTTCGCTCTCGGTTTTGGCGGCCACCACCAGAATTCCCGCATTTTCGGAAGCCACCGCCTTGCGCACAGCCTCCACATAGGCGTTGCCGTCTTTGGCCGAGGCTTCATCCACATTGCAAACGTAGAGCACGGGTTTATTGGTAAGCAAAAACAACTCGCGGGCCAGCTTCTCGTCGTCCTTGCTGTCCCACACCACCGTGCGGGCGGGCAGGCCCTGATTGAGCACCTCGCGATATTTCTGCAAAATTCCCAAAAGACGTTTGGCGGTTTTGTCGCCGCCGCTCTGCGCCTGTTTCTCCACTTTTCCGATGCGGTTCTCGACGGTTTCCAAATCCTTTATCTGCAATTCGGTGTCGATGATTTCCTTGTCGCGGACCGGGTCTACCGAACCGTCCACATGGGTCACGTTGTCGTCGTTAAAGCAACGCAACACATGAATGATGGCATCGGTTTCGCGAATGTTGGCCAGAAATTTGTTGCCGAGGCCCTCGCCTTTGCTCGCCCCTTTCACCAAACCGGCTATATCCACAATTTCCATGGTGGCGGGCACCACTTTCTTGGGCTTGTCTATCTCGACAAGCTCGTTGAGCCTTTCATCGGGTACGGTAATCACGCCCACGTTGGGTTCTATCGTACAGAAAGGAAAGTTGGCGGCCTGCGCCTTGGCGTTGCTCAAACAATTGAAAAGAGTGGATTTGCCTACATTGGGCAATCCCACGATTCCGCAATTCAACGACATAAGTGTTCTCCGAAAAAGTGTAATAAAAAAGAGGCTGCCAAATTTTATATATCGGACAGCCCCTCGGGTTTATGAAATGATTTTTTCGCTTACGCGCCAATCTGAGCCTTGTAAGCGGCGGCGTCCATCAAAGCGTTCACTTCGGCGGGGTCGCTCAACTTAACCTTGATGATCCAGCCTTCGCCGTAGGGGTCGCTGTTCACCAAAGCGGGATTGTCGGCCAAGGCAGGGTTGAGTTCGAGAACCTCGCCCGCAGCGGGCAACAACAATTCGGACACGGTCTTCACGGCTTCGATATTGCCGAAAACTTCACCTGCGGAAAGAGTTTCACCCTCGCTGGTAACGTCTACGAAAACAATGTCGCCCAATTCTTTCTGAGCATAATCGGTGATGCCAACCAAAGCGGTGTCGCCTTCCACCTTAATCCATTCGTGATCGGCGGTGTACTTGAGGTTTTCAGGAAAATTCATATTCTGTATGTTTTAAGTTTTAAGTTTTAAAGCCTACGAAATTACATTTTTTTTTCCGTTCCACAAAGAGCCCCCTTGCTTCAGGTCCGGAAGTCCGATGCCCAAGCGGATCACTGCGTGAACCTATACGTGAGGCTGATGCCGCCACGCCCGTTGTGGTTGTAGAACTGATTGGCTATATACGGCTTGTTGAGCGTCATATCGTAGAACAGACGCGCCGAGATATTCCGCGTAATCTCATATTCGGCATACACGTTGATGGAGGTAATCATGGCACCCTCAGAAGGCGTGTTGAGCGATTGGTCTATCTTCCGCAAAAGACGGATGTTGTCGCGGATGCTGAAATCGGCACGCAACACAATATCGCTGCTGATGCGCTTCTTGCCCGCCCCGCCCGAATTCACTTTAAATCCTACATTCTTGATACGGTATCCCGCCCCCACAATCCATTCCTTGGTGCGTTGCTCGGTTATCTGATTGTTCACGAAACTCAACCCTATCTGCCGGCTCTGCCGATACTCGAAATTCAGCGAAAGGTCGTTGATGAACGTCATGTTTATCTTGATGAGCGGCGAGAACTGTTCGCTCAGCACCACCCCTTCCATCACATAGCGCGAACGGAAATTGTCGTTCTCGTCGATATTGCGGATATACTCCACATCATCCCCCTCGTAGAGCAGGTTGTTGGTATAGGAACCCACACTGTAGGTGGAACTGTAGGCGTGCGAAATCGAGAAATTCTTGAACACCTTGCGCACACCTTTTATCTTGGTGAGGCCCGAATAGGTAACCGACCAGTTGGGCAGGGGGAATTTGTCGAGAGCCGACAGCGAGACCTTATGCGGGTCGCGGCCCGTATAGGCTGCAATCAAGGCGGGAATCATCACATCCTGATTGTTGGATTTATAGCCCTCGGGGAACATGGCCTGCGCCAAACTGTCATAGACATATTTGTCCGGCGTATAGCCCGGCATACGGTTGTCCTGCGCCAGACGCTCGGCTATCACGATACGGTTCTCCAGAAACTTCCCGAAAGTCTTGTCGAAATACTCATCGTTGAACTTGCTGAACGCGGTGCCGATCATCACGTTGGTAACATTATAGCTGCCCGTCAGGCGGGGATTGGTTTCGCGGAACTCGCCGAATTCATTGTTGAACGTGTAGTAGGAAGAATAGTTCTCGGTCTTGCCGTAACTCAGGCTCAACGTAATCCTGAAATCGCGGAAAGGCTCCACGGTTCCCTGTGCGTTCACACTTTCCGTAAACTGCCGGTAGTAGGGTTGAATGAGCAGACTGTCGGTGGAAAGCCAACCGTTCAAGGCCGCTTTCTGACGTATGTCGGCCTGAGAGCCGAAGAGTGCGAAGCCCGCACCCGGAGTGTTCTGCGAAAAATTCACACCGAACAAATCGGGTTCGGGCATAAATCCGGGCAAGGTGGTTCCTTGATTGCGGCTCCATGATATGTTCACATCGCGCACCAACATCAAGAACCGCACCACACCTTTATAAAAAGTCTCGAAACCGTTTTCCGACGTTTTCTGCTGTTCTCCGTTCCGGCTCATCACCGTATTGCTCCGTCCGTTGCGATTGTTGCGGCGGTTGTTGTTGCCGTTCAATTTCCGCAGGAACGGCACTTTGTTGTAGAGGGTGACGAAGTTGGCCGAACCGTTGGCGCTCAGGTTCATGGAGTTGGTGATGACGTTGCCCAAGCGGTCGCGCGTGGCCTGCGCCCCACCCTCCCAACGATAGATGGCCCCGTAGGAAGCACTCGCCTCAATCCAGTCGAAAATGGGAATCTTATTGATAGGCAAGGTATAGGTGATGCCTAAATTCTGATCGAAATTATTGAGGTTGCCGCCTTCGAAGAAACTGTGCCAAACCGAATCTTTCTTGTCGGCGGTGTTGATGCGTCCGGGCGGCTCGTGCAGATAGGAATCGGCATTGGCGGAATAGGTGATGCCGATGGATTTGGTGATATCGTAACGGAAATTATAGTTGCGCGTCCAATCGAAACGCTTGTAGTAACTGGTGGGCATCAACAAATCCCATTCGGTGTTCTTGTTGCGCATCTTGCTTTCCGAAAATTCCCGTTCCATTCCCATATTGAACGAGAACATATTGGGTATATAGTTGATGTTGAAATCGGTGAGAATGGCCGCCCATTTATTCTGCGCCAGCTTGGTTTTGGCAAGCGGCTGGAAGAAGCGGGAAGATGTGGAATAATCGTAGCCGATACCGCCCCGGTGAATGGTCTGGTTATCGAATTCCATATCCTCGTCGCGGTGCACCACGCTGGTGAAAGCATACAGCACATTGAAGTTCTCGATGTCCCAGAATTGCGGCTGACGTTCGGAATTGGTGCGTTCCTTGCGCACATTCATCAAATTGACGTTCTGCCGCATGGTATAGTCCTGCACCGCGTGCTTGAATTCCTTTTTCGACGCTTTGTCGGGATAGGTCTGCATATCGTCCTTGGTCTTGACGTCGGGATCCAAGGGATTGTATTTGGGATTGGCGATTACCGTGGAAAGGTCGTAGTGCACGGGCAGTTTCAAACCGGCTTTCTCGGGCAGGAAACGTCCCATTTCCAAATCCACCGCCACGTCATACGAACCTGTATTGCTTTGCGAAAGGTCGGTGAGTTTCTGTTCGAGCTGTCCGAAATTGGCCTGTGTGTACGAACCGGCCAGCGACACTCTACCTACATCGCCCAACGTAGCCTGTGCGCGGGCCGTGGCCGCAACCCCTCCTTCTTTCTTGAAATCATTTAGGCTCAACTCGTTAACCCATACCTCCACCGACTTATCGAGCCCGTCGTCCGCATCACCCTGCCGCATGCGCTTCGGGTTTTTCAAACCTATCATGATAGCCTTCACCGCACTGATGGAGGGCGTTCCCTTTATCGAATACACCGCCTTGCCGATATGTTCCGAATAGACGGTGGCATAGGTATTGCGGCCCTGTTCGCGCATCATGGTGTTGCGTCTTTGCTTCACCTCCACCAATTCGTTCAAGTCGATCTCCACCTTGTTGATGTCGGGCCACACCAAATTGCGCGCGCTCTGTCCCCATTGCGTATAACTCAGAGGTATCTCGTATTCGTAGTAGTTGTCGTTGTAGTCCGCACCCAGACGGATAATCAGATGCACATCGCCGTCGGTGGCCACATCCGTCTCGTTGATTTTCTCCATGTGCGCATACATCTCTATTTTCTTGAACTGCCGCATATCATACGACACATTCTTATAGATACCGCGCGCATCGCCGTCGGCCAGATTGATTACCTTGAGGCTCAACGACTGTTCGTTCATCTGTACGTTGTTCTGCGAAGAGGGGTCTATGACACGCTCGATGTCGGGCGGCAACACATAGTTGATGGGCTGGCGGGTGCTGTTTTCCTCCACGCTCACCACCGACACATCGAAAGTGGTCTTGCTGCCCCCGGGCACATGCTCTCCGCTTTCGAGCAAGGTATTGTCGTATTTGCGCCAATCCGAACGCACCAAATCCAAAGAAGCGAAACGCAAGATCACCGGTTCCTTGAAATCGCGCAGATACATACGCACAAAACGCACCGACTGCAGATTCTGCATCTGTCCGAACACCGCCGTCGGCTCCTTGACGGGAACCTTGAACTGATACCACGTCACATCCTCTTCTTCCTTATTGGCAAGCTTCACCCTCGAAGTCTGAATGTCGGTGATATAGTTCTCGCCAATTTTCATGTGGTCGGGGTCGAGCGCAATTTGATACTGATAGTAGTTTTCCGCCTCGTTGAGGGTATTGTCGCCACTTATGTCTTCCGTGTTGGGATAGTTGGTCTGCTGGGTGGGATAGCTTTCGGGATTGTCCGTATTCGAAGGGGAGTTGCCTTCGGGATTGTTGTAGAATTTATAGCGGTCGGCGATTTTGTTTTCCGAATGCCGCACCGTATCCCAAAGACCGCGACGGAAATAGATGTAGTTGTCGGAAGAAGGGTCGTTGTAGGCGGTGCGATAGGCTTCGGAATTGGGTCCGCCGTCGAGATTGCGCGCCAATTCCTCGAGATAATTGGCAAAGAACTCACGTTCGTCGGCCGAAGCCAATCCGTCCAAACCTATATCCTGATAGCGGCGGGAAGCGGGGTCGTTGTCAAAACTGTTCACAATGGCCTGAATGGCGGGAACCCTACCCCACTGGGTTTCTTCCACATCTTTCACCTCTGCCGTGGTAGGCATTCCGTTCTCGAACGACTTACGTCCATCGCGCAACACGTCTTCCGAAATATCGCCCAAGTTGAAATAAAGCATACCTCCCGAATGACGCGGATTGCCCTCTTTTCCGTTCTTTCCGATAAAGGGGTCCATCATCCAGAATTCGATATACTCCACATTGCTCGCCTCGAAATCGGTGTTGCTGATTTTGCGCATGATACCGCCCCAACGGCTTTCGGGCGACTTGAGACTTCCGTCGGGCGCCACACCCGCCGAAATCCCCGCCACGGGCGAGGCGTCGAAGTTATATGGGCCTCTTTCGGAAGGATAATAGGCTAAGTTGAGCACGGTGAGGGTCTGCGCCTCGCCCGACGACAACTGACGGGTGGGATAAACCTCCTGCACCAACACCCTGCGGATATAATGATTCGACAAATCCTGCGTGGTGATATTGTCGGGACGTGCGTTGCTATAGAAAATGGGATCGACGCTATACCAGGCCAGTTTGGCACGGTTGCGGCCACTTACGGTGGTGGAAGAGAACATATCGGCCGCCTCGGGAAACAAATCGGTCTGTTTCTGCGGCGTGGAGGCGAGAAACCACGTATAGGGTTCCTTCATGCTGATACTGCTCTTGCTGCCTTCAAAATCGTCTATGTAGGTAATACCCTGCTTACCGATGGCACGGGAGTGACCGGGCAGGAAGTGGGCGAACTCTCCGTAAAGACTGATACGCGAAGGTGCCTTGCTGTCTTCGAAAGGAAGCAGCCAATCGACCGCCTTGGTCAGCCAACGGCTCTCCTTGTCGTACGAAACATCAAAACCGTAGATTGTGTTGGAGATAGGTTCCTCGCCATAGTTTACCTTTTGAGTCAGCGCACTTTGATGCAGGTTCATCAACGTGGCCCCCACATAGAAATTGGGATTGAAGAAATGTTCCACCCGCAAACCCATCATCCGCTTGGTGAGCAAACTGTTCGACATGCTCTCGGTCTTGACATCGATGGGAACGCCCGAATTGAGCACGCCGGGATTGATAATCTGCACGATACCGGCCGAATAGTTCACCGTATAATCCACATTCTCCACCAAAGGCGTATTGCCCGCCATCACCTTGACCGAACCTTGCGGCAGATTGTAGACACCGAGATTGATTTCGCTTCCGCCCGCTCCCTTGTAGCTTCCCACAAACAGATACTTGTTCTTTTCGGTATATTGCTGGGCCTCGGTCTTGGTCTTTCGATACAGTTCGTCAAAACGGTATGCTTGCGCCGCCACGCTGTCGCCGTCGAACATCGCCACCATATCGCGACCGAAAGGCTCGGGCCAAGGCAGATAAATCAACCCTTTGTCGGATTGTACGTAACCCGCTCCTTTTGCCGCATTGTCCAGAAAATCGAAGAATCCGTCGGGATTGCGGTTCTGCTGACGGTCGAGATTATCCACGCCGAACACCTGTATCAGAGGAATGCCCTTGCGGGGTCCGTCTGTAAAATAGCCACTGGGCACACCGCGCTGATTGCCCGAATACATGATGTTGAAACGGAAGTCTTCGGACGAAAGCTGATAGGTGTTGAGCGCATAGACGTTCTTCATCATGAGGTCCCACAAAGGAATCTCGGTATTGAGCGTGGAGGACTTCAACAACTTCACCACCAGCACCTCGGGGTCGTTGATGCCCTGGTCGGAGAACTCACCCACCTGATATACCGTGGGATCGCCCACAATCTGATATTGGAAAGCCACGGCCAAAACCTGCTCGGTATTGAGACTTTGGTTGAGCGAAATGAAACCCAGCGAAGGATTGAAGGTATATTCCGAGGGATCCAGGCGGCGGGCGCTTTCCACCTTCTCGTATTCGCGGCCGTTGGTGTAGCCCTTCGAATTCAGATACTGACTGACGTTATTGAGGTTGCGCAACTGCGGCTTGCTTATCACCCGAAGCAAGTCGTTCGATTTATTCTCGTCGGGATAGTGCTGCCCTATCGTGCCGCGTACATCGCGCGCCAAAGGCTTGGCCTCGGCCAAATCGGTAAAGGCCACGATATTGCGGTTGTTCTGCACGGGCGACCCCACATTGGTTACCCATACCTCGATTTTGTTGATGGTGATACGGCTGTTCACCAACGGCAGTTGCGACAAGGCCTCGTGATAATGTTCCCGGAAGTATTGGGCAAGGAAGAAGTGCCGGTTCTCGTCGTAGGCATCGGCATGAATCTCAAAATCGGTGCTTTGCGCCCCCCCTTGGATGCGGATGCTGGTTCCCTCCGAGCGTTGTTCGGAAAACACGCCCGTGATGTAGGTCTTGCCGAACTGCAAACGCGCCTTGAGACCGAAAAGTTCCTGCACGCCGCTAATTAAGGTGGTGTTGAGAGGGAAATCCACATTACCGGCGGCTATCGTCTTGATGATTTCGTCTTCCTTGCCTTCATACTGCAACTTGAACTTGTTGTCGAACTGAAAGAGGGCTTCGGTGTTGTGACTGATGTCGAACTTGATACGGTCGGCAATCGTGGCGTTTAAGTTTATATTAATATCGGAAGAAAAATCGAAATTGAAAGTATGGCGTTTCTTGATGTCGAGCGAAGGGTCGTCGCGACGAGTGCCCACAAAGGCGAAGTCCAGCCCGATGGAGCCGTTCAGGTCGAATTTGATGAAATCCTTTCCCAAGAAATTGTCGAGAAAGTCGAGATTGAGGTTAAGCCCGGGAATCAAGCCGCCCAAACCCGAAGACGTGGTGGGCGTATAGTCGGCTTTCGTTTTCCAATAGTCCTTTATGGCGCGATCCATGTCGTATTGAAGATAGTCCTCCATACTCATGTTGCGGTGCGAAAGTTTCAAATCGCCCGCCTTGCGCGTCAGGACATATTCGTTGGTATGCGGATCGTAGACTACCTCTTCGGTAACGGGATTCTTGAAATGCAGGCTCTTGTCGGCAGGGAGAGGTTCATAGGGCTCGGTCTGCGGAATGGGATAGCGGAGGGAGTCGGCGGCCGCTTCCACCGAAGCATCGGCGTCTGCGAGAACGTCCGCATCTGTGGCCGCGTCCGAGGCTTCCCCGTAAAAGGCATCGTAAAGATAGGCCGCCACACCGGGCATATCTTCCCATTGGGGAGGCAAAGGTATATCGCCCCCGCGTGCCACCTGACGCGCATAGGCCTGCGTCACCCCGCTCGAGAGCACGAGAGCAAACAAGGTTGCCAAAATACCATAGAACCAATACTTCAACATAGTTCCAATTTCAAAAAAGTAAGGTCTACAGCATCCGCAACGCTTTTTTGATAATATCTTCGGTGGAGGAATCGGGTTCGGCGGCAAGCAGCCCATCGACGGTCTTCTCTACGGAAGCTTTGGCGAAGCCCAAGGTAACGAGGGCCGACACCGCTTCCTGCCGTTCGCGGCTCAGCTGCGGCACAAGCGTGTCTTGGCCGGGAGCCGTGGGAGCGAATTCCAATTTGGAGAGTTTGTCGCGCAAATCCACAAGAATCCGTTGGGCGGTCTTTAGACCTATCCCCTTGACGGACTGTATTTTCTTAACATCGCCGCTAAGAATGGCATTGACCGTGGCGTCGGGACTGAGCGTGGAAAGCACCAGCATCGCCGTGCTCGCCCCTACCCCCGAAACCGAAATCAAGTGCAGGAAAAGTTCCTTTTCGGCTTTGTCGGCAAAACCGTAGAGCAGCAGGGCGTCTTCGCGCACCGCCTGATAGACGAAGAGTTTTGCCGTCGTCTTGTCTTTTATCTTGCCATATGTGTTGAGCGAAACATGAATCTCGTAGCCCACCCCGCCGCAATCTATCGTCACACAGGCCGGATTATGTTCGGCAAGTTTGCCCTCTATATATGCGTACATGTATCCGTTTCAAAAATATGCGGGACAATCTGCCCCAAAGGGGACAAATTTAATCATTTACCGTTAGAAATACAAATACATGGGGGTTTGGCGGTTTTGGGAACGGCACATTATTTCTTTCCTTTTCAAGGCACCTTTTCTCGCCACGGCATAATCCAAGCAAGCTTGGCTTCTACGCATAGCTTACCGAAAAGGTTGGAAAATTTCAAAAATCGCCCAATTCTTATGAGTTCCACTAAACAATCTCCCAATGGCCGCCTTTATCGGGGCCTATACGCTTTAGGATTCCTTGGTTTTGCAGTTTTTGGAGATGATATTTCACACCATCTTCAGTAATACCATCGATACCCGCAGCAATTTCCTTGCGGCTGGCATTCGGATGACTCTGTACGTATTCAAGTA
Organism: bacterium; assembly: GCA_014803485.1. Taxonomy (GTDB): domain Bacteria; phylum Bacteroidota; class Bacteroidia; order Bacteroidales; family P3; genus Pullibacteroides. Next base: position 24,928 of record JAAVBQ010000051.1, read on the forward strand.
TGCTTACCTGTACATTAGATAAACTCTGGGTAGTTTTCTGGGTAGTTTTCTGGGTAGTTTTCTGGGTAGTCTCATCGTTAATATCTTGAGAAACATCCTCTTCATTCGAATAGACCTCTACACAGAAAACTGTCAGTTTTGAGACGTCGAAAGCGGCTTCCTTGTTGCCGTTCTCGCGCAACATATCCTGCACCCGCTTCACGCCCTGATTGAACATATTGACGTATTTCATCTCCTTCATCGCCTCCGCCACAATCGGGTTGCGGTAGTCGTTAACCATCGGGAAATTCTCGGGGCGCGCCTCGCCATACAGACCGCCGGCATTCATAATCTCGATATGGTCGTCGAACTGATACAGGCGTATCGGCATATTAGACTGGTAATCGCGGTGCATGCAGGCATTCATCATCAACTCTCTCAACGTATTGTTGGGATAGTTGATAACTGTCTTTTCGCGAAACAGGCTGACCGCCACCGGACGTTGCGTTACAATCGCATCACGCACAAACGATTCCAAGGCCGGCAGCATATTGTATAAAGGCCCTTGAAAACGCTTCTCGTTCAGCACCTCACCGCCTTTCTCCTTGCCCGCAAAACGCACATACTGCACATAATCGCCCGGCATATAATAGCGCGGATTCTTGCCGAAAAGAATAATCGCACCATAGGTGGGGCAATCGTGCGTGCGGTCATATAAGCGAACCGAAGCCAACTGCTCTTTTATATCGCGTTTGTCCTGCCCCAATATCTCGGCGTCAACCACCGAGGGCAGATAGGCTGTTTTGATGTAGTCTAAATCCAAGTCATCCAACGACGCCCCCAAACAGGGCGTGGCATCGAAGGTGGCCATATACGCGGTACGGCGCTCCGTCAATATCCGTTCCTCTGCCTCGCTGGCGATGTCCCGACGCGGGCCGATCCGGACAAAAACCCTGCCGCGATAGCGAACCGGCGGTAACAACGACGGCGACACCTCCGCCACCAACAAATCGCCCTCGGGAAACTCTACCCGCTCCACATTCATAACCGGCAACGGCAGAATATTGCCGTCGGAACGAATAGCGGTAATCTTTGTCAGCAACGCATCATCCACTTTCAAGCCCGACAGACTGCCGTCATCGTTCGCCCCGATAAGCAAATAGCCTTTCTTGCGGGAATCCGGCAGATCATTAGCGAAAGCGCATATCGCCTCGCAGAACTTGTCCATATTGCCCGTAGAAACTGTCCGCTCTACGCGATAGGTTTCCGTGCTGTGTAACAGGCTTTGTATTTCGTCTTTGGTTAGCATATTTTACGTGTCAATTATAAAACCTTACTATCAACTTATCTGTTTTAATATCTGCCTTGTAGTAACACTCAATAAATCAAAATCCTCTTCAGATATATAACTATTATGGGCAATTAGGCATCTAATACTATACATATCATCCATTTTCACCTTTATCCAAGCCTGATCGGGAAATAAATCTGAAAAATGTATCCAATTATGGATTATCAAATCTGCTAGTTCTTTAAAATCCAAATAATACAAATCATTGTCGCCTCTTAAAGGCAACCATTTTCTAGGTTGCTCCTGATTTTTAAGATTTTCAATAGATTTCCGCAGCTTAGAACTTATTGCTTGGCTATAATCCAAGCCAATCTTTTTTGTCAATACATCATGAATAAACTGACGCAAATGATTCTCCAGAGCATACAATATAATATATGCCTTAGCCATTTGTTTGCCTTTCCCTATCAAATCATCATTTAATCTCAAAAATTTCTCATTGACAACCTCTGTACCAATTTCTTCTATGGCATCCCGTGACTCTCCGGAATTAAGTTGTGGAGAAATTGACACGTCTACAATATCAAATCCTACACTAGCTGGCAAAACTTGCTCACAAATTCGCAGTAAAGAGCTCTTCATGATAGCATCGTTGCCAAATTCAGGATACATATTTAAGGGTACAAATATATTGACATTAGCACCTCTGGCATCCCATCGCCTTCCCGAAAATTTCCCAGTATCTATAATTTCACATTGTCCCACATCAAGCAGGCGTTGTATTTTTTTTCTATTCTCTTGAAGCATAGGCATTGACAATGCAGCAGCCCTTATCACTTCATTAAAAGCATTATTATCAGGCAACTTGTATGTAAAATCCATAGTGTTTCTACTTGTCTATTTATTAATATTCATCGCTCCATAGGTCGGGCTATCGTGTGTGCAGGTCGGATTGCACAATTGAATTCCGAAACTATGAATCTTTATGATTTCAGCTTACATTATCTGATTTATCATCAACATCGAAAGGCACCGCATTCCATGCGTTTGCTTTAAGTCTATGCAAGAAATCTTTATACTTTTTCAACTCTGGCGTATCCATTTTTCGAGAATCCACATAGTCAAGATAAGCGTCGTTGCTACCCCATAATTCTTGAACAGCAGTAGTCAGAAGAACACGCGAATGATCATAATAATCTTCTCTAATTGTCAAATGAATAAAGTTTTCAAAATCAGATTCGGCAATGGATCGCATTTTTTCATTACACCGTTTATCAAATATTACATGTCCCGCTGTCTTACCATCTTCTGAACCATCCACCCAACAACCCGTATTCATCCACCCGTTATATATGGAGTTTATTTTCCCCATATGCTTATCTGCATATCTTACAAATATTTCATGTATCAACTCTTTTCTTTCATTCAGGTCTATTGGAAACCAATTCTCGACATTCACTAGATTTCTTAAATACTCTAATACGTAATCAATATTCTCTTCTTCCAGAAACAACTCTTTCAAAAAAAGTATATCTTCTTCTTTATACTGCCATGAATTAGTGGTATAGCTAAGTGCCTTTATCAAATTATCAATCAAAACCGGATCAAAAACCCAAACAGGTCTCCAAATATCTCTCTGCTCAACAATACTATTAGAATAGAACATTATTCGTAGTATTGTTTTTATTCTATCGATTTCACCTTTTATTGGAATAGCTACAATCCAATTAACCAAAGACATCCTTTTGTTTCCCACCCAATCTTGCAAAACAGGCCGCATCTTATCCCATGAAAGCCTCCAAAACCAATCCATGTCTTGGCTTGAAATATCGCTTTCCGATAAAGATTGTAAAAAATACCGATCGATAGATGCAGGATTATTGATACCAAAAAGATGACTACTGCAATTCTCATCCCATAATGCATCCAGTAGATCTTTTATCAATATCCATTCCTTCTCTTCAAAACCTAGTTCTTTTTGATTTTCTTCTTCTTTAACATAAGTATACAAACAAAATGGATGCTCCCCATTTAGGTTATATCGAAAGAGCTCTTTTTTTGCCGCATCTTCGTTATACCAAACCATTTTGTTATAATCAGAATGCAATACTAATTCCCTTTTATCCTCGATAAACTTGCGAAGTAATGGATACCGTATTCCCAATAGACTATACACAAGCAGATTTTGTATATCCACATTTCCTTGTAATTTTTTATAATAAACACTTATTGTATTGTAGAATCGTTTCACATCACGATAATTCAATAGATATGATAAGAAGTTTATTTTATTTAAACATTCGCCCTTTATAAAATCTATTGCATTGTGCTTATCCGCTCCTTCCAATAGATTTCCCATCAACTGAGTCAATAAAGCATTCATTTGATCACTTGTGATTCTCGGCAGCACATATTCTTCCTGCAAAATTTTCTCAGTATATCTCAACTTATGACAACCATAAACATCGTGCAACATATCAACCACATATTTCTTATCGTAGCCCACAACAAAGTACATATGCGGGAAGTTGGACGCATTTCGAACCAATTGAAATACTTCTGCCATCTCCGAACCTTCCAATCGGTCTATATCGTCAATAAAGATTACTATCTTTTTCTGAATCCTTTTAATTTGTTCACTTATATCTTTCCATTGTTCATTTATGTTCCTAGAAGAGAATCCATCTTTCAATGCCGAAGCCACCTGTCCCCAATGGGTATCCACCTTTGAGAGTGCATTTGCATAATGCCTTAAATCCATGGAAAGTTCCCTATTCCAAGGTGCAATTTTTCGACGCAATTCATCAAAAAAGACATGTAATAGATTAACCTCTTTCCCATATAACCACGGGTTAAACTTCACGATAATAACTTTATCCTTATGTTCCTCCATCAAAGATCGAGCCATCAATTGCATGAAAGATGTCTTGCCTTCGCCCCAAGACGCGACTATGCCCAATGTAAATGCTGCATTATCAACTTTTGTATTTAGCAATCGCACCACTAAATCTTTCGCCATCTTCCCTCTTTGCAAGGCATCTTCATCCCACTCTTCGATTGGCTCATCTTTGATAAAACCTCTCGTTTCTTCCTCTTTCTGCATCTTTTCCGGTTTTATCAATCGGGTGGTGATGCAAAAAAGACACAGAACAGCAATTAAATCTACATAATATAGCTGCCCCAAACCCTCAACCGGATAAAAAACAAAAATGGTGTCATCCCCCAAAATAAACCTATAAGCCAGCCATATTATCAATACCGCAATAGAACTACCAACCCATTGCGCACTGAAACCAAAACCATTTTTCCGACAACGAACCATACCCCAGATAGCCGATCCTGCTAAAACGGCAACTATAATAGTTGCCCACCAATCACGAGAAAATCCTGATAACAATGGGTTAATAAACCAACTCTCCATTAAAGATTCCCAAGGCGCTCTAAAACACCACCATGTCGCTAATAAAGCAATAGCGATACGTATTACCTTCCACCAATATCTCAATTTGTCCTTGTTCTCAGATTCCATACCTCTAATGTTTACATATTAGTTAATCGCGCTATCAGCTCCTTGACAGTTATCGCGCCTTCCATTTGCTGCTTGTCAAAGACCATAAAATAGCGATACTGGTCACCGGCTTTACTTGCCCACGTTCTGCCCAAGTCAATCTTAGCCTGACTATCCGAATTGTCTCTGTCGTCGCCCTTTGCTTCAATCAATATCGTCTTTCCGCTCTTCATACGGACTATAAAGTCAGGGTAGTGGTTGATATAACCATTTATATAAAATCCAATACCACGTTCCAGATTGCGATGCCAAAACAACACACTATCAAGAGCAGAGACCGCATTTATTACTTTATATTCAAAATCATTTACATCCCCTTCCTCTTCATATAAGCCTTTGGTTAGCCCTTGCAGTGTTTTTATTGGACTTATGCTTTCTGGAAACACATACCAATCCGTAGAGCACTTGATTTCACCAATATCAAGTAACTTTTTAAAGTTCACCTTTTGATAAATTGCCAAAAGTGTGTTTATCTTATGTCTGAATGCGGCTATTGTTTGAGTTTCTGTTGCGTATAAATCTGCGATTTGTGAAGCGCTAAAACCCTTAACCACATCATTTATATATTGTTTTATCTGCTTTTGGGACACAAGATCACTCTTACCCAAATTCGCTGCTACAACATCTACCAACATGTTCTTTTGCGCTTCCGGTGCCAAAGAGTCAAAATGCTTTTTAAAATACGCCACATGTTCCGCTTTCATATCCATACGCACCGGACGATTATCATCTCCTTCCTGTTGAATGTCAAGTGCAACCGCTTCCGTATCTACTCGTGTGAAATCCACATTATGATCCTGCTTGTCAAGTTCTAAACCCTCAGCAAGCATCGTTTTGTCCAAACGTATATACGGCTGTTCGTCTTCCCAAAAAGCAGAGCGTTTTACCTTTTTGGAAAACATCGGTAACCTCATGGCAGAGGCTTCTTCTCTAAAATGTTCCTTAATGCGATAATCTGATACCATATCTTTTATATCCGAAGGAAGTTGATTCGGCTGTTGCTCGAATGCTTCTATGTTTTTGTTAAAATCTTCACTTTCTTTCTGTGCGAAAGCCGTTAAGGATGATACTTGTTTGTTTTCTGTGCCAACCATCTCTTTAACAGCATTGACATCTATTTCATCTTCAGCCCCTTCCGTTGGCGCAGGCTCCGGCTGAGGCTCAATCGGCAATTGAGGCTGAGTCGGCGTAGTCGCAGGAACGAAACTGGGAATACTTTCTTGGGCTCGGTAGTCGCGTTTGCTAAAGCCTGCCTGATTCAGCCCCTCTATGATATTGTCTATCGTTTCCCGAAAGTTCGATGAAGAAGTGAACACATACGAGAGATTCAATAAATCTTCCTGCTGTTTGGCCGCATAAGGCTGCCTCAACACACGCCCCAATATCTGCTCAACATCAACCCGCGAAGACCTGCTTGCCAATGAGGCAAGGATATAAGCAAACGGGCAATCCCATCCTTCTTTCAAAGCATTGACGGTGATAATATAACGAACTGGACAATCCCTATCCATCAAATCAAGATGCTTGATCTCATCTATATTTGCCGTCTTGATTTTGATTTGCGACTCGGGAA
>JAAVBQ010000052.1 GCA_014803485.1 bacterium
ACGCTCAATTGACGCACGTCGCGAAGCGACAAGCTATGAGCAAAAAACGAGCTTCCGTACAGCCCGTGGGCAGGGCAAAGCGGCAATGACGGCAACCGTGAAACATAAATACGTGTACAAAAATGTGTACACAAATTTGTCATCCAACCGAAAAAGTGCTATATTTGCACCTAAAGGAGGGTAAACCACATGGAAGCATTATCGGTAAGAGATTATCGCAACAATCTGGCGGCCTCGTTCACGCAAGCGGATCAGGGGAAACAGGTGTTGATTCGACGCAAAAATCATATCTATGCGCTCATCAGCGTTGGCCAAGAAGACTTGATGATTACGCCTGAACTTCAGAAGCGCATTGACGAAGCACGGCGGGAATTGACCGAGGGTAAGACCCGTCATTTCTCCAATGCGGCCGATATGCAGAAATGGTTGGATGAACTATGAGTTATACGATAGACCTTTCGTCAAGGGCGGAAAAAGTCTTGAAGAAGTGGAAAAAGTCGAATCCATCTGCCTTCAAGAAATTCAAGGACATCCTTCCTGAACTTGAACAACATCCCCGCACGGGAACCGGACATCCGGAGCCATTGGTCGGGGGCGGCGACATCACTTATTCTCGCCGAATTTCAAAAACCGACCGGATGATTTACGATATCTATGACGAAATCGTCAACGTGTTGGTCATCGAACTGGAAGGGCATTACAACGACAAATAGCACATGCTGAAGGATTTACTACTCAAGAACCGTTCCTGCCGCCGCTTCTGCCAAAAGGAGCGCATCCCCGCAGACGAACTCCGCCGTTGGGTGGACAACACCCGCTATTGCGCGTCGGGACGGAATCTGCAACCGCTCAAATATGTACTCGTGCACAGCGAAGAAGGTTGCGCCGAAGTCTTTCCCCTGCTCAAATGGGCGGGCTACCTGCCCGATTGGGACGGCCCCGAAGAGGGGGAACGCCCCGCAGCCTACATCGTCCAACTGCTGGATACCACTCTCACCGAAAACCCGCTCTGCGACGAAGGCCTGCAACTGCAAGCCCTCACGCTCTCGGCGGTAGAGGCCGGCTACGCCTGCTGCATCATCAAGGCTTTTCAAGCCGATGCCCTGCGCGAGGTGCTGCACCTCCCCTCCCACCTCAAGCCCTGCTACGTGGTGGCGGTGGGCAAAGGCGTGGAGGAAGTGAAGCTCGAAGCGATGAAAGACCAAGAGGTGCGCTATTGGCGCACGCCCGACAAGGTGCACCACGTGCCCAAGCGGACGTTGGAAGAAATTCTGCAAGGAGCATTTTAACAGCTTACGGATGAAACGAGAGGAATTCAAGATAGAGGTTTGCGCCGACTCCCTGCAAAGCGTGTTGGCGGCCAAGAACGCGGGAGCCGACAGCGTGGAGGTGTGTTCGTCGATTCAAGAAGGCGGCATCACCCCCTCCTACGGTCTTATCCGCCATGCCGCCGCCGTGGAAGGCCTTGCCGTGCATGTGATGATTCGGCCTCGGAGCGGAGATTTCCTCTATTCCGAACTGGAGCAGGAAATGATGTTGCAGGACATCGCCGCCGCAAAATTCCTCGGTGCCGACGGCATCGTGTGCGGTATGCTCAACGCCGACGGTTCCGTCGACGCTTCTTTCCTCAAGAAGTGCATACGGGCGGCCATGCCGCTCTCCTTCACCTTCAACCGCGCTTTCGACATGTGCCGCGATCCTTTCGAGGCGCTTTCCATGTTGGAATACTGCGGTTGTGCGCGCCTGTGCACGTCGGGCTTGCAGAACACGGCCCTCGAAGGCGCGCCCCTCCTTGCACGGCTCTACGAAAAAGCCTCGCACATCACCCTTATGCCCGCCGGCAGCATCTCGCCCTCCAATATCGAACAGATTGCCCGCGAAACCGGCGCGCGCGAATTCCATTTCTCGGCACAGATTCCCAAGCCCAGCGGCATGATGTTCCGCAACACCGCCATATCCTTGGGCTATGCGGCCTACCGGCACGCCGACAATCCCGACCCCGCGCAGGAATACGCCACGCAGGTGGCCTCGGAAACCCAAATCCGCGAAATCATCCAGAAACTCGAAAGCTTATGTTGTTGAATTATATATGGATTTCCTTTTTCCTCATCGCCTTTGCGGTGGCTGTCCTCACCTTCGCCCTCACCGGAGACAGCGAGGTTTTCAAAGCGATTATCGACGCCACTTTCGCATCGGCCAAAATGGCCGTCATGGACATCGCCCTGCCTCTGGCAGGCATCATGACCCTTTGGCTGGGTTTGATGAACGTGGGCGAAAAAGCCGGCGCCGTGCGTTTCCTCTCTAAAATCATAGGCCCCTTCTTTCACAAGCTCTTCCCCGAAATTCCCGCCGACCACCCCGCCCAAGGCCAGCTTCTGCTCAACTTCTCTGCCAATATGCTGGGGCTCGACAACGCGGCCACGCCCCTCGGCCTCAAGGCCATGCAGAGCATGCAGGAACTCAACCCCAAGAAAGACACGGCCAGCAACGCCCAAATCATGTTTCTGGCCATCAACACTTCCGGTCTCACGCTCATCCCTATCGCCATTCTGGCCCAACGCGCCATTTTGGGGGCGGCCAACCCCACCGACATCTTCGTGCCCCTGCTCATCACCACCTACTGTTCCACCTTGGGCGGCATCATCTACGTGGCTATCAAGCAAAAAATCAACCTTTTCAATAAAACCGTGCTGGGCTGGCTGGGCGGCATTACCGCCGTCATCGCAGCCCTGATGTTCTATTGTCTTTCCCTCGAACCCGCCCAGTTGGCAAGGTTTTCCAACATCATCGGCAACGGCATCCTGCTGTTGGTCATCGTCGGTTTCATCGGCGGCGGGCTCTACAAAAGAATCAACGTATACGAAGCCTTCATAGACGGGGCGAAGGAGGGTTTCTCCACCACCATAAAAATCATTCCCTATCTCATCGCCATGCTGGTGGGCATCGCCGTTTTCCGCGCCTCGGGAGCCATGGGCTATCTGATTGACGGCCTGGCATGGTGTTTCAACGCCCTCGGATTCGACACCGATTTTGTGGGCGCGCTTCCCACGGCTTTCATGAAGCCTTTGAGCGGAAGCGGAGCCAAGGCCATGATGGTGGAGACGATGAGCACCTACGGCGCGGACAGTTTCGTGGGGCGGCTCTCCTGTCTGTTCCAAGGTTCGGCCGACACCACGTTCTATATCATTGCGCTCTATTTCGGCTCGGTAGGCATCCGCAAGACCCGTTATGCCGTGCAGGCGGGCTTGATTGCCGACCTTATCGGGGTGGTTTCGGCCATTTTGGTGGCCTACGTATTCTTTCATTAAGATATGATGAAAAGTTTGACATATCGCGCGTTGCTGTTCCTTTCCGCGCTCGGGTGCGGGTTCGGATCGCTTTCCGCCCAAATCGGAGTGGGCTTCGCTTCCGTGCAGGCGCTTTCTTCCGTGCCCGACTGCAACCTGCCGCTCATTCACCTGAACGGCACCGACCGGCTCACCGTGAGCTTCGACGACCTGCAGGACCGCGACATGAACCTGCGCTACCGGGTGGTTTATCTCAACACCGACGGCACGCCCTCGTCCCTGCGCGAAATCGAATATATGGAGGGCATCAACAAGACCGATATCAGCGATGTGGAATATTCCTTCAACACGCGCAGCAACTATGTGCACTATAGTTTTGTCTTTCCGCAGAAAGGGAGGAATGTGAAGCTTTCGGGAGCCTACTGCTTCGAGATTTTCGAGAGCGAATACCCCGACCGTGTCCTGCTTCGGATTCCTTTCATGGTATGTGAAACGGGCGTATCCATAGACCTGAAAATCAAGCCTCCTACCCGTGTGGATTTGGTTCGCTCGCATCAGGAAGTGGAAGTGAAGGTGAAGCCTGTCCGCAACGATTTGCATATTGTACAGGCAGAAAGAAGCCTGCAAGTCTATGCCATGCAGAATCAAAACACCCTCACGTTGCGCCGTCTGCCTCTCTCCTATCAAACGGGCGACAACTTTTATTATAATAATAAAAACGAAGACGTATTCGACGGACTGAACGAATTTCGCAATATCGACCTACGCCCCATTATGTATGCAGGGCGGGGCATCGACTTCACGCGCGTGCTGAACGACCTATGGAACGCACAGACCCTGTTGCAGAAAAGCCGTGAATACAAGCCCTACCAAAGCGACGACGACATAGACGGCAACTTCGTCATCAAGGCCGAGGGCATGGAAAATTCGGACGTGGAGGCCGAATACGTGATGGTGCATTTTGTGCTGCAGGAAAATCCCGTGCCCGGCCGCGAAGTGTATGTCATCGGCAAGTTCAACGACTGGAAGTGTGCGGACGGCAACCGCATGACCTACGACAACAATATGAAGATGTATACATTGAGTCTGTTGTTGAAACAAGGTTTCTACGATTATATGTTTGCCGTGAAAACGAGCGACGGCATCCACATTCCCTATTTGGAGGGCGATCATCAGGAAACGGAGAACGACTATTATATATATGTGTTTTACCGCGAACCCGGAGGCCGCAACGACCGTCTGCTCGGCGTGACAAAAGGGAATAGTAGACAGTAACTAAAATAAACAGATATGAACACCTCTGTTATCGAGCAATATACCGCATGGCGCGGACACAGCCCCAAGACCCTCACCCTGCTCCCCGCCTCCGGCTCCCAGCGCAAATACTACCGCATAGAGGAAGAAAACGGAAATACCCTTCTCGGGGTCTACAACGACAACGCCCCCGAAAACGAAGCCTATCTATCTTTCAGCAAACAATTTGAACGACAAGAGCTTCCCGTTCCCGCCATTCTGCATGTCAGCCCCGACCCCAACGTCTATTTCGTGCAGGATCTGGGCGATGCCACGCTCTTTTCCCTGCTTCCCACCGGGGCTTGGGGAGAAAATCCGCAGGCACACCCCGCCTACCCCCTCTACGAAAAAGTCATCGCCCAACTCATCCGCTTTCAAACCGCCGACATTCAATACGATAAAGTATACCCCGTGGCGAATTTCGACCACGTTTCCATGATGTGGGACTTAAACTACTTCAAATACTTTTTCCTCCGTCTCAGCGGTATCGAATTTTCGGAAACCCGCTTGGAAGACGACTTCCGCAAACTCTGCACCTTTTTGCACGAAAGCCAGCAAACCGGTTTTCTCTATCGCGATTTTCAGTCGCGTAATATTATGATTTATAACAATGAGCCGTGGTTCATAGACTTTCAGGGCGGACGGAAAGGCCCCTTGGGCTACGACCTGGCCTCCCTGCTCTACGATGCCAAGGCCAACTTGCCCGTATCGCTACGTAAAGTTCTGTTGGAAAAATATATGGAACGTGCAGGCCGCGAAATAGCCCACTTCGACAAAGCGAAATTCCTTTCGGAATTTTACGCTTGCGTCTTGCTCCGCATCCTGCAGGCCATGGGAACATACGGCTTGCGCGGCCTGCACGAAAGAAAAGACCTCTTTCTCAAAAGCATTCCCTATGCCGTGCGCAACCTCAATTACCTGCGCACCGAAAAACTCCTGCCCTTTCCCCTCCCCGAATTGGAGCGCATTTTGGAGAAACTGGCCGCTTCGCCCTGGGCGTCTTTCTCCAAACCCGCCTCCGAGAAACTGCATGTAGAGATTTATAGTTTTTCGGTGCGGGACACGGCTGCGCCCCTCGACCCCGAACACGGCGGCGGCTTTGTGTTCGACTGCCGTTTTTTACCCAATCCCGGCAGGTTGCCCGAATATAAGAACCTTACGGGGCGCAGCCCCGAAGTAATCCACTATCTGCAAAATCATGTCGAAGTGGGGGAATTCTTACAGAACTGTCTGCACCTGCTCAAACCCGCTATTCTCAATTATATCGCTCGCGGATTCGAACATCTGAGCGTTTCCTTCGGCTGTACGGGTGGGCAGCACCGCTCGGTGTACTGTGCCGAAACCTTGGCCAAACTCATTTCTCAAAGTTTTGATGTGAAGGTGAGCGTGAAACATCTGGTGCACCCCGAATAGGAAGGGATAAAAAAAAGCCCGAACATACGTTCGGGCTTTCTAAGGGCGGCGACTACCTACTCTCCCACACTTTAGATGCAGTACCATCGGCGCTGGCAGTTTTAACTTCTCTGTTCGGAATGGTCAG
>JAAVBQ010000053.1 GCA_014803485.1 bacterium
ACTGACGAGTTTGGATGTAAGCAGTTGCACCGCTTTGGAAAGATTGGACTGCTATTATAATCAACTGACGAGTTTGGATGTAAGCAGTTGCACCGCTTTGGAAAGATTGGACTGCTATTATAATCAACTGAAAAATTTGAATGCAAGTGGTTGTACTTCGTTGATAACTATTATGGTTAAGTATAACGCATCGTCCAATGATTCATTGTCTATTTTGGATGTAAGCGGTTGTTCATCATTAACGGAATTGGATTGCTATGATATACAACTGACGGCATTGGACGTAAGCGGTTGTTCATCATTAACGGAATTGAGGTGTTACGAAAATCAACTGACGGCATTGGACGTAAGCGGATGCACCGCCTTGACGGAATTGAGGTGTGACAAAAACCAACTGACGAATTTAGATGTAAGCAGTTGCACCGCCTTAACATACTTGAAGTGCGATAATAACCATATTCCCTTATCTCTATTATATAATATATATAACCTATCTTCGGATTGGACTACGTTCTACGCCGAAGGTCAGTCGGATTCCATTTCTTTGCTTATTGAAGAACCGTGGGATTTATCTTCGGAAAGACTCATAGGCTCGACGGTTTCCGACTATGATGTTCTTCCGTGGTATTCAATCTCCTATATAGAACAAGAATTTGTATTTCAATTCCATGAATCTACCAACGATTGTAAATTGTATCTGCGTAACAATGCTATTCCAGGTGCTTCTTTTTGGTGGTATATTTCCGTAAAAATACCTGATGGATATTTCTCTATCTCCGTTTCAGAAGGGGACGGGGGGTATGCCACGATAAGCGGTAATGGCATTTATCAAGAAGGCGAGGAAGTGACAATCACCGCCACCACTCCCTATGTGGACTGGCGTTTCGTAAATTGGACGAAAGCGGATGGCACCGTATTTAGTACCGAGGCAGAATATACGTTTACCGTAACGGAGAATTTGGAATTAACGGCGAACTTCGAGAGAATTCCGGAAAAGGAAACCTTTACCGTAAATCTTTCAGCCAACCATTCTAATTGGGGAAGTTATTACACCGATTATTATACTTACAGGGAGGGCGATGAAGTAACCATTACCGCCTATCCTAACTGGGGCTACCGTTTCGTAAATTGGACGAAGGCAGACGGCAGTGTGTTCAGCACGGAAGCGGAATACACGTTTGTGATTACGGAAAACCTTGATTTGACAGCTAACTTTGAAGAAATCTCCGATATTCCCGATGATGTAGCAAACGAGAACCGCGAGGAAGATAATTTTGCCGTCTATGTGCAAGGGCGCACGATATATCTTTCCGAACCTCGGGGAAGGGTGCAGGTGTTTAACGTGGCCGGCCAATGTGTTTACAACGGCTCCTCCACCGTTATTTCTGTCCCCCACAGTGGCGTTTATATCGTAAAAGTCGGCACACAGAATTATAAGGTGGTAGTAAGGTAAAACTTATTAAAATGGAAACAGCAAAACATCTCCAGTTCAAGAGTGCCGGCAGTCCGTCTTTTGATGAAGCATGGGAAAAATATATTATGCCCAATCTGAAAAAGTTAATAAATAAGCCTCTTCCTGAATCTGAAGAGAATACTATTATTGCTGTAGAATCTGACAGTATCACAAGAAGAACACCAGAAGGGAATACAGACAAGATTAGCATTGATACTTTCCGCTTGGCATATGAGGCACTAACTAAACGAGGCTATGTTACAAGAAAGTACATTAAGGCTGAAGATCCCAATCAATATTCTTCCTCTGTTGTTATTGTACTACTTGAAAATGCACTTCCTTTTGTAAAGAAACTTAGTACCCCTCTTATTCGGTTAAACCTGAAATAGAGTCCAAAACTGCAACGAAACAGATTTCTATCCCAAACGTTGGGAACATAATAAAAAAGGCGAGGAATGCTCCTCGCCTTTTTCGTTTCCCAAAACTCACACTACCGGCAGCATTGCAGGTTGCGGTCGCCGTAGGCGTCGTCCACCTTGCCGACCGTGGGCCAATACTTGTCGTCGTGGGGCAGCGGGAACGCCGCCTTCTGACGCGAGTAGGGGTATTTCCATTCGTCGGCGCACACCATGAATTGCGTGTGGGGCGCGTTCTTGATTACGTTGTTTTCGCGATCGGCCTTGCCGTCTTCAATCTCCTTGATTTCGGCGCGGATGGCGATGAAAGCGTCCACCAGACGATCCAGCTCGGCGAGCGGTTCGCTTTCGGTGGGTTCCACCATCAAGGTGCCGTGAACGGGGAACGCCACGGTGGGAGCGTGGAAACCGTAGTCCATCAATCGCTTGGCGATATCGCCCACCTGCACGTTGGCGCTCATGAGGAACTGGTTGCAGTCCAAAATCATTTCGTGCGCGTTCATACCTTGCTTGCCCGTGTAGAAAATCTTGTAGTGATCCTTGAGGCGGGCGCGCAGATAGTTGGCGTTCAGAATGGCGTAGACCGTGGCCAAGGTGAGGCCTTCGGCACCCAGCATACGGATGTAGCCGTAGGTGATGGAGAGCAGGAAGGCGCTTCCGAAAGGCGAGGAGGCCACCGCAGGGCGGCCCGTATGGCTCACGGGAACCATGCTGTGGTCGGGCAGATAGGCCGCCAGGTGCTTGGCCACGCAGATAGGCCCTACACCCGGGCCGCCCCCGCCGTGAGGCATGGCGAAGGTCTTGTGCAGGTTGAGGTGGCAAACGTCGGCACCCATGTGGCCGGGCGAGGTCAGCCCCACCTGCGCGTTCATGTTCGCGCCGTCCATATACACCTGTGCGCCGCAACCGTGCACCGCGTTGATGATTTCCAACACCGCTTCCTCAAACACGCCGTGCGTGGAGGGATAGGTAATCATGAGGCAGGAAATCTGCTTGCCGTATTGTTCAATCTTGGCCTTGAGGTCGTTCACGTCAATTTCGCCTTCGGGCGTGGAGGCAACCACCACCACTTTCAGACCGGCCATAGCCGCCGAAGCGGGGTTGGTGCCGTGCGCCGAAGCGGGAATGAGGCAGATGTCGCGCGAAGCCTCGCCCTGCGCCTCCTGATAGGCACGGATAACCGAAAGACCCGTGTATTCGCCCGCCGCTCCCGAATTCGGTTGGAAGCAAACCTTGCTGAAGCCGGTGATTTCGCAGAGGTCTTTTTCAAGACGGTCTATCATGATATGATAGCCTTGCGCTTGGTTGGCGGGAACAAAGGGGTGGATGTTGGCGAAACCGGGAATGCTCAGCCCCATCATTTCGGCTGCGGCGTTGAGTTTCATGGTGCAGGAACCCAGCGGAATCATGGCGCGGTTGAGCGAAAGGTCTTTTTCTTCGAGCTTCTTGATGTAGCGCATCATCTCCGTTTCGCTGTGGTAGGTGTTGAATACCGGATCCTGCAGGAAAGGCTTGGTGCGGAGCAGGGAAGCGGGAATGTCCTCCAAGGCATCGTGATGGCAATGGCCGTGGCAGCAACCGCCGCCTCCGCAGGTGCTCTTCTGTCCCGTCAATTCGGCGAACAAGCCCACGAGGTCTTGCAAGTCGCGGTGGCTTACCGTTTCGTCGAGACTGACGGTGAAGTGCTTGTCGTCGATATAGTTGAAGTTGATGCCGAGCGCAAGGGCCGCTTCGCGGACTTTCTCGGTCGATACGGGGCTTTCAAAATGCAGCGTGTCGAAAAATACGGTGTTGAGTTGCTTGAAGCCGAATTCACCCGCGCGTTTGGCAAGGCGTTTGGCCATGGAGTGAATGTCGCAGGCTATTTCGAGAATGCCGTCGTGGCCGTGATATACGGCATACATACCGCTCATCACCGCCATCAAGGCCTGCGCGGTGCAGATGTTGGAGGTGGCTTTGTCGCGTTTGATGTGCTGTTCGCGGGTCTGCAGGGCAAGACGCAGGGCGCGGTGGCCTTGGGCGTCTACCGTTACGCCGATGATACGGCCGGGAATGGAGCGTTTGAACGTATCGGTGCAGGCAAAGAAACCCGCCGAGGGACCGCCGAAGCCCAAGGGCAGACCGAAACGCTGGCTGTTGCCGAAAACGCAGTCGGCACCGTCCTCGCCCGGGGCGCGCAACACGGCCAGGGCCATCAGGTCGGAGGCTACGGCCACCATAGCGCCGGCAGCGTGGCAGGCATCGATAAAGCCCTTCAGCTCGTGAACCTGACCATTGCGGTCTATCTGTTGCACGATGGCGCCGAAAACCTTTTCGCCGAATTTGTATTCTTCCATCTTGCCGGTTTCGATTTCGATGCCGAGCAAATGGGCGCGGGTCTGCAACACGCTCATTGTCTGCGGAAAAATCCTTTCGTCCACAAAGCATACGTTGGCGTTGGCCTTCACCTTGTCGCGGCTGCGGCTGTGGAAAAACATAATCATCGCCTCGGCGGCTGCGGTGCCTTCGTCAAGAAGCGAAGCGTTCACCAACGGCAACGCCGTCATATCCGCCACCATGGTCTGATAGTTGAGCAACGCTTCCAAACGGCCTTGCGAAATTTCGGCCTGATAGGGCGTGTAGGACGTATACCAACCCGGATTTTCGAGAATGTTGCGGGTGATGACCGCAGGCGTGATGGTGCCGTAGTAGCCCATGCCGATATACGAGCGGAAAATTTGGTTTTGGGCGGCTAAGGCGTGCAGATGGTTGAGGTATTCGTATTCGGTCATGGGCATGGGCAGATCCATAGGCTGCGTAAGCCGGATGGCCGAAGGCACGGTCTTGTCGATGAGTTCATCGAGGCTTTTCACCCCGATAACCGACAGCATTTTCTGTGTCTGTTCGGCATTGGGCCCGTTGTGACGGCGGGCGAAATTGTTTGTTATCATATCTCTGTATCTTTTGTTTGCTTCGTGCAAAGTTAATAATTTTGAGAGAGAGGCATAACTACCGAATCCGGCTCCCGTGTTTTTTCCAGTACAGGATGAGGAAGATGCCGAAAATCATGCCGCCCACATGGGCAAAATGCGCCACGCCGTCGGCGGTGCCTCCTATGCCGGCGAACAGTTCCACCACGCCGTAAATCAACACAAACCATTTGGCCTTGATGGGAATGAGGAAATACAGGAAGATGGGCGTGTTGGGAAAGCACATGCCGAATGCCAGCAGGATGCCGAACACCGCTCCCGAGGCCCCCACGGTAACGATTTGGTTTATATAGTGGCTCATGGCTTCGGGCGTATAGGTCGTCGACATGGAATGAATCTCCCACGCCAACACGCCCGTCTGGCACAATGCCGCGCCTATGCCCGTGATGAGGTAGTAGGCCAAAAACCGCTTCCCTCCCCAATAATTCTCCAATGCATAACCGAACATCCACAGGGCGAACATATTGAAGAAAAGGTGAGAGAAATTGCCGTGCATGAACATATAGGTGATGAACTGCCAGAAATGGAAATCGGAGGCCGTGACATAGTGCAGGCCCAGCCAACGTGTGAGGTCGATGCCCCGCCACGAGAGCGTGAGGTCGGCCAGATAGAAAAGCACGTTGATGATGAGCAGGTTCTTTACCACCGGCGGCAGGAAACTGAATCCCCGGGGACTGTAGGAACTTTCGTAATTGTCGTTATACATTATGAAACTGGTTTAACGTTTTGAAAACATATCGGAAAGCGCTTTTTCGGAAAGAATCCACAGCGTTTTCCTTCCCGAAGGCGAAATTTCGGACTGTGCCTCCGAAAACAAGCGGTTCACGATATAGAACATCTCTTCCTGACTCAGGCTTGTGCCCGCTTTCACCGACATCTGTCTGGCCATGGCCAGGGCTAAGTTTTCTTCCATGCCGGACGAGGTTTTCATCAGGCTGGCGGCATAGTCGTCCAACAGATTTTCTAAAATTTCCTGCACGCGGCCTTCCTGAATGCCGGCAGGGAAAGCGTTGAGGATAAATGAATTCGCTCCTACCCATTCCACCGCCCAGCCCAAGGTGTTGAGTTTTTCGCGCACATCGTTCAGTATTTGGGCGTGCGAGGAAGACAGTTCCACGGTTTGCGGAAAGAGCGTGTTTTGCGACGGCACATTGTCGTTCTGCGGCCTCGCATAGTCGTTGTAGATGATTCTCTCGGAGGCCGCCTCCTGATCTATGAACGCCAGTCCCGATTTGAGAGGCGTGACGATATAGCGGTCGAAAATCTGAAAGATGCGCGCCGTGTCGGAGGTTTTCGCTTCGGTGCCGCCATGATGGACGCCCCCGTCTTGGGTGTCACCGTTGCGGGTGTCGGCCACCACTTCTTCCATGCAATCCAAGAGCAGTTGTTTGGCGGGTTCGTCGGAAGTGTCCTGAAAGGCGGGACTTTCGTGCATACGGGCAAAACTCTCGCCGTAGGCGGTGCGGTAATCCTTATGGAAAGGATTATAGTCCGGTTGCAGCTTCACCGACGGAGCCTGCGGAATATAACCCTGCGGTTTGTATTGATAGGGAAGGGCTTGCTCGCTTCCGAAATCGAGGGTGTCGCGAATCTGACTCACCCCCAAGGCGTGCTTGCAGGCCGAGAGCAAAAGACCGTAGAGCAGATGTTCGTCCTTGAAGCGGATTTCGGTCTTGGTGGGGTGGATGTTCACGTCAATCGAGTGGGGATCTACCGAGAGATGCAGGAAAAACACGGGGTTCTTTCCTTCGGGCAGCAAGTCCTGATAGGCTTTTTCCACCGCGTTGGCAAGGTAGGGGTGTTTCACAAAACGGCGGTTGACGAACAGAAACTGTTTGCCCCGTCCTTTCACGGCATAGTCGGGGCTGCACAGATAGCCCGTCACCTCCACATCGGGAATCTTCTCGGCCACCTTTATCAAACGGCTGTCGAAACTCTTTCCCATCAGCGCCACGATGCGTTTTTTGAAATTTCCCGCTTCCAAGAGATAGATTTTGCGCCCGTTGCGGTATAGTTCAAAACGGATATCCGGATGCACCAACGCCACGCGGTTAAATTCCTCTTCCACATAGCGGTATTCCACATCGTCGCTTTTGAGGAATTGGCGGCGGGCCGGGGTGTTGAAGTAGATGTTCTTCACCTTGATGCTCGTGCCCGGCGCACAGGCACAGGGTTTTTCCTGAAGAATCTTGCCCCCCTCTATCACGATAAGCGTTCCCGTTTCATCCTCATGGGGGCGGGTCTGTAACTCCACTTGGGCCACGGCGGCAATCGAGGCCAAGGCTTCGCCTCGGAACCCCATCGTCTGCAACGACAGCAAATCGTCGGCGGTGGCGAGTTTGGAAGTGGCGTGCGGGAGAAAGCATTTGCGCGCGTCTTCGGGCTTCATGCCGCAACCGTTATCCACCACCTGCACAAGCGTTTTCCCTGCATCTTCTATATGCAGTTCGATTTTGTCCGCCCCAGCGTCCACAGCGTTTTCCAACAGCTCCTTGACGGCCGAGGCGGGGCGGTTCACCACTTCGCCGGCGGCAATCTGGTTGGCCACGAAATCGGGCAGTATGTTGATGATGCTTGTGTTCACGGGGCTTGCGGTTTTGCGGACTTTAGTTCAGGATCCAAACGAGCAACACCACCAGCACGCACAGAAAGATGATGAGCTTGCGGGTGGTAAGAAGTCCTTTGGGTTGTTCCTTGCGTTGGAACGATTCGCTGATACGGGCTTTGGCTTCGGCCAAACGTTCTTCTTCGGGCGTTTGGGGGTCGTATTTCTTCTTGAGTTGCTCCATGCGTTCCTTTTGGGGATCGTAGTAGCGAGACCCTATGTTAAATTCGCGCCGTTTGGGCG
>JAAVBQ010000054.1 GCA_014803485.1 bacterium
ATAACCGAAATTATAGAGATAAGCGGCTTCCTGACCTACAAAGTCCGCCAAGCCCTGCTCCAACTTCATGTGTTCTTCGGTCTGCCCCGAAAGCATACGTGCCCCCATCGGGTAAGCCAGACCGTATTGGGCGGCGGCTTCGGCATCCACCTTGCGCACTTCGGGATGATTGGCCAGGCCGAGGTAGTTGTTCAAACTCCATACAAGACGTTCTTTTCCGTTGAACATCATGCGGTTGGAAATGGGGCCCTCCAGTCTCGGGAACATATAGTACCCGTCGGCATCGTCGGCATATTTGCCGAGAGGACCGAAATTCTTGAGCAGTTTTTCAAAAATATCCACGACAATAGTATTTGATTGATAATTAAATGAAGTGAACCGAAGCGGAAACGGCCGACAAATGTCCGCAACGCTTCGACACAACAGACAAAAGTAACAAAATAAAACATTAAGTTTGCCGTTTGTTTTGAAAATTGAGTGTGATGAGCACAGCCGCACAAACCTCACAAAGCAAGGTGACTACATGTACTTTGCAGAAAATGAAACGAGAAGGCCGAAAGATAGCCATGCTCACCGCCTACGATTATTCTTTGGCATCGTTGGTGGATCAGGCGGGAATCGATGCGATTCTGGTGGGTGATTCGGCCGCGAATGTCATGGCGGGATACCCTACGACCTTGCCTATTTCGCTAGATCAGATGATTTATCACGGGGCTTCGGTGGTGCGGGCCGTCAAGCGGGCCTTGGTGGTGGTGGATATGCCTTTCGGTTCCTATCAGGGCGACCCCTTGGAGGCCTTGCGTTCGGCGGTACGTATCATGAAGGAAACCGGTGCCGATGCCGTGAAACTGGAGGGCGGCGAGGAAGCCGCCGAGTCGATAAGGAAAGTGATTTCGGCGGGTATTCCTGTGATGGGACATTTGGGTTTGACACCGCAGTCCATCAATCAGTTCGGCACCTATGCCGTGCGTGCCACCGAAGAGAAGGAAGCCGAAAAACTCCTTTCCGACGCCCGTCTTCTGGAAGAATTGGGATGCTTCGGCATTGTGCTCGAGAAAATACCGGCCCGCTTGGCGGCCCGGGTGAGCGGACAGCTTTCCGTGCCGGTCATCGGTATCGGAGCGGGCGGACAGGTGGACGGTCAGGTGTTGGTGCTGCATGATATGTTAGGCATCACGCAGGGATTCTCTCCGCGTTTCCTGCGCCGTTATCTCGATTTGAGCGGAGAAATCACGGACGCGGTGAGTCGTTATACTCAAGACGTGCGCTCGGGCGATTTCCCCTCCTCCAAGGAAGAATATTAATCATGCTGAAACCTCCCTCCGACATACTCTACGAAGACAACCACCTCTTGGCGGTGAACAAGCGCCCCGGGCAAATCGTGCAGGGGGATAAGACGGGTGATGTTCCTTTGAGCGAGCTTTTCAAGGCCTATATCAAGCAACGGGATCAGAAACCGGGCAATGTGTTCTTGGGGGTGGCGCATCGGTTGGATAGGCCGGTGGGCGGGGTACTGCTCTTTGCCAAGACAGGCAAGGGGCTGGAGCGTGTCAACGCACTCATCCGCGAGCGTCAGTTGCAGAAAACCTATTGGGCGGTGACGCGGGGAACGCCCCCGCGCACGCAAGACGATTTGGTGCAGTATCTTTATAAAAACGAGAAGCAAAACAAATCCTATGTCTGCCCGCCCGACCGCGCGGGGGCGTTGCAGGCTTCCCTTTCCTACAAAGTGATAGGCCGTTCGCAGAGCTTCACCCTCCTGCAGATAGAACTGCATACGGGACGGCATCATCAGATCCGCGCCCAACTCTCGTCTATAGGTTGCCCCGTAGTGGGAGACCTCAAGTATGGGGATAAACGTAGCAACCCCGACGGAGGCATCTGTCTGCACGCCCGCCGCCTGCGCTTCATTCACCCTGTTCAGAAAATTCCTTTGGAAATCATCGCCCCTCTTCCCGACACCGCCCCTTGGATCTACTTTGATTTCGATACGGCGGATTGATAGATGCGGGAATATTTTTCTCCCACGCGGGCGAAGGAGAATTCTTCGGCACGGTGTGAAATATCCGCGCTGTCGTAGGTTTGATAAGTGTCCAGCATACGGTTCAAAGCATGATACAGTGCGGTTTCATCCTGAACGGGAACGGTGATTCCGTTGGTTTCGTTTATCAATTCGGGAATGCCGCCAACATGGGTCGCCACCACGGGTTTTCCGCAGGCAAGGCTTTCGCAAATCACCACAGGCTGGTTTTCGTAGTTGGAGAACAGAACCGAAAAACTGCAATCGTTCAAGGCTTTCTTTATTTCGGGTGGTTGAAGTTTGCCTATGAATACCACGGAATTCTGCGGTAATTGCAGATGTTCGGCATATGCTTGCGTAGCGGCGCGGTCTTTGCCGTCACCCACCATAAGCAACTTGAAATCCGAGCGGGTTTCGGATAGTTTCTTGACGGTGCGCAATAATCCGAAATTGTTCTTTGCCGCTTCACTAAAGCAACAGATATGGAGAATGGTTTTGCAGTTTGAAACGGATGCCGGGCTTATATTTTGAAAGAAGAAATCATCCACCACGTTAGAAACTTGCTGATAATTTCCTTTTACTCCGCATTTTCGCATAGCCTTTCCCAAGTCTTCGGATACGGGCATTATCCATTGGGCTTTTCGAGCCAGCCATTTGGTGAGAAAACGATGGAGATAGCTTTTGAAATCGTTGCGTAAATAACGTGTCCAATGTTCGGTAACCACATAGGGGATATGATACCGATATTTTGTCCAAAGCGCCATGAAACTGTTTCCGTCCAACACATGTGCGTGAACCAAATCGGGTTTCCCGTATTCTTTCATGATATGTTTGATGCCGGAACGATACAGGGCAAAGAAACGGAGAACCATGCATACCTTATTGTTTCCGCGCGGATAGTAGATGTAGTGCTCGCGCAGGTTGCCATGCTCAAAATGTTCAAACTGCGGTTCCTTGAGGTTGGGTTCGGCCTTTAGGAAAAGAACATCCACTTTATGGTGTGCGGCTACCGCCAAGGCATGTTTGCGAACGAACAGACCTTCCATGTCATCGTTGCGGTTCGGATACCATGCAGGCAGGAAAACGATATGCATAATGTTGAAATTAAAAAGTTTTTTTAATCGGCGTTAGGCAAGCGTTGCGTCTTGTTCGCCCAACGGATAAAGATACAGAAAATGGAAATAGTGGCAACCGCTCCGGCAAGATAAGAAAGGACGTTTAGGTAAAGTTCATGGTGGGCAAACACCCCTCCCAGACATTCGGGGGCGCGGAAAAAATAGGTGAACACCACCGAAGTCATAAAGATGGCGGGAATCAGCGTCATCACATAGCCGTTTCCTTTGCGGGAGCGGAACAAGTAGACCGTGAGCAACCAAAGGGTGCACATGGCAAGCAGTTGGTTGATGAAGGCGAAATAGCGCCACAATACGCCGAATTGATTTTTGAAAACCGTGAGCAGCAAAAGCGAGACGGCAAAGATAGGCACGGCAAGAAGCAGACGGTGACGGAGTTTCTTCTGTTCGAAGCGGAACATTTCGGCCACCATGAGCCGTGCCGCCCGCATGGCCGTATCTCCGCTGGTAATGGGGCAGGCCACCACGCCGATGATGGCCAGAACGGCGCCGAAGGTTCCCAACCATGCCCGCGACAGACCGTTCACCACAAGAGGCCCGCCCGCACTTTCCACATCGGGATAGGTGAGGCCGATATGTTGCATCAGGTCGGGATTATGGAAAACGTAGGTGGCGGCCGCCGCCCAAATCAATCCCACGACACCTTCGGTAATCATGGCTCCGTAGAAAATGGGGCGTCCTTGTCTTTCGTTGCCGAAACAACGCGCCATCAAGGGCGCTTGGGTAGCGTGAAAACCCGACACCGCCCCGCAGGCAATCGAGATGAACATCATCGGGAAAATCGGTTTCTCACATCCTCCCGCCAAAGGTTGCAGGCTGTGCAGGCCTTCCCAGAATTCGGGCATGGAACCGGGGGCGGCGAAGCAGGCGTGATAAATCAATCCTCCCATAATCCCCACCGCCATAAAAAGCAGGCAGGCGCCGAAAAGAGGATAAATCTTGCCGATGAGTTTGTCGATGGGAAGCAGGGTCGCCAAAAGGAAATAGCCGAAAATCACCGCGCTCCAAAAAGTGATGTCGAAGTGCTCGGGCGTGAGTTTGCTCAACAGACCCGCAGAACCGGTCACGAACACCGTACCGCACATAATCATCAACACGATACAGATGACGCGGCTGAAATATTTCATGCCCTTGCCCATGTATTTCCCCGTGATTTCGGGCATGTTCCTGCCGTCGTTGCGCAGGGAAAGCATGCCCGCCATATAGTCGTGTACCGCGCCGCCGAAGATGCATCCCACCACAATCCATATATAACAGCCCGTGCCGTACATCGCGCCCAAGATAGTGCCGAAGATGGGCCCCAGGCCCGCGATGTCGAGGAATTGAATCATGAACATCTTCCATGCGGGCAGACGCACGAAATCCACGCCGTCGGGGTGTTCCACCGCAGGAGTGGGGCGGTTCGGGTCGGGGCCGAACACCTTTTCCGCCAATTTTCCATACACGAAATAGCCCGCCACCAATAATCCCAAAGCCACAAAAAAACTGATCATACGCGCAATTTTTCACAAAAGTACAAAATCGCCGTGCATTGCTGTCATCTCTTTCCTTTCGGGTTGCTTCTTTGCGGCATGTTTGCTAATTTTGTGGAGGAAGACCGAAAAAAAGAGAATATGTTGGATACAGAGCAACTCAAGGAGATGTCGACCCAGGTGCGGCGCGACATTATCCGTATGATACACACCTCGCAGTCGGGGCATCCCGGCGGTTCGTTGGGGTGCGCCGATTTCATGACGGTATTGTACTTTAATGTTTTGGAACATAATCCTAAGAACTTTCGTCAAGACGGAAAGGGGGAGGATGTGTTTTTTCTCTCCAACGGGCATATCGCCCCGGTATGGTATAGCGTCTTGGCGCGGACGGGCTATTTTCCCGTGCAGGAATTAGGCACCTTGCGCAAGTTGGGAAGCCGCCTGCAGGGACACCCCAGTCTGTCGCACCACCTGCCCGGCATCCGCGTGGCTTCGGGCTCGCTGGGGCAGGGGATGTCGAACGCTATCGGCATGGCCTTGGCCAAGAAGATGGATGGCGACAAGCATCTTGTGTACAGTCTGCACGGTGACGGTGAGTTGGACGAAGGGCAGATTTGGGAGGCCGCCATGTTCGCCGGCGCCAAGAAGGTGGACAACCTGATCAGTGTGGTGGACCACAACGGCATTCAGATAGACGGACATACGCAAAATGTGATGGATTTGGGCAATTTGCGCGCCAAATTCGAGGCTTTCGGCTGGGATGTGCTCGAGATGAACGGAAACGATATGGAAGCGGTGCAGGAAACCCTTGCGCAAGCCAAGTCGCGCGCAGGGAAGGGCAAACCCGTGATGATTGTGATGCACACCGAAATGGGACACGGAGTGGACTTCATGACGAATCTGGCCAAATGGCATGGTTCGGCCCCCAACGATGAACAGGCCGCTTCGGCGCTCGCACAACTTCCCACCACACAATACGGAGATTATTAAACGATGGACAACGGAGCAAAAATAAGGAAACGGATACTGTCGGCCTTGGTGGCGATAGGGTGCGGTTTGTTGAGTCTGTCCG
Organism: bacterium; assembly: GCA_014803485.1. Lineage (GTDB taxonomy): Bacteria > Bacteroidota > Bacteroidia > Bacteroidales > P3 > Pullibacteroides. Next base: position 5,698 of record JAAVBQ010000054.1, read on the forward strand.
TGCAGGCGCAGGAAAGCGTGCAGGACAAGCCTCTCAATCGCATTCTGTTGATTTACGATGCCTCCAATTCGATGAACGCCCGTTGGCAGAGCGCTTCCAAGATGACGATATCCAAACGGCTGATAGCGGAAATCGTGGATTCTTTGAGTGCGTTGAACAACGTGCAGTTGGCCTTGCGTGTCTACGGGCATCAGAGCCATTATCCCCCGTTGGACTGTCACGACAGCAAGCTGGAGGTACCGTTCGCTCCGAATAACGGAAAGCGTATAAGTCATGTTATCAAAACCTTGGTTCCGAAAGGCGCCACGCCTATCGCGTATTCGCTCACCGAAGCGGCCAAGGATTTTCCTCCTTGCGATAACTGCCGGAACCTCATTATTCTCATTACCGATGGCATCGAGGAATGCGGAGGCGACCCCTGTGAAGCTTCCCGCTATCTGCAGAAACAGGGCATCGCGCTCAAGCCGTTCATCATCGGTATCGGAAAAGATTTTTCGCACGATTTCTATTGTGTGGGCGAGTATTTCGACGCCTCGAACGAAGAAGATTTCGTGCGCGCGTTCGAGATTGTCATTTCCCAGGCACTCAACTCCACCACGGCGCAGGTGAACCTTTTGGACGCGGACGCTCTCCCTACCGTGAGCAATCTCAATATGACTTTTTACGACCACGTTTCGGGCGAGGTGCTTTACAATTACGTACATACGTTGGACCACTACGGACGCCCCGACACGCTTACGCTCGACCCGCTTCATGTCTATGATCTGCAAGTGAATACATTTCCTCCCTTGCGTATGGATTCGATAGTTGTCCATACGGGGCGGCACAATCTCATAGCCATGAAGGCCGTGCAGGGCAATCTGGCGGTGACGATGAAGGGCTCCCGCGCTTCGGTGGCGGGTTCCATACCCTGCGTGGTGCGTCGGCCCGCTTCCACCGATATAGTGAATGTACAGTATGTCAATACACAGGAACGCTATCTGGCAGGTAACTACGATGTGGATATTCTTACCGTTCCTCCCGTAAAGTTGCAAGGGGTGAAGATAGACGCCGACAAAACCACCACCGTCGATTTGCCGATGCTGGGCATTCTGGCGTTCAACCGAGGCGTGGAAGGCTACGGAAGTCTATATATGTTGCATGAAGATGGAAGTCAGGAATTGGTCTATTCCTTCGACAACAAGAAGAAAACGGAGACGCTTTATATACGTCCGGGCACATACCGCGCCGTAAACCGTTCCAAATATAACCTGCGCACCTCCGCCACCCGCGAAAAAACCTTTGTGGTTACGCCCGGCGGATCGGTAAGCGTGAATTTGTAAAAAACAAGACAGATGAATCCCTATTCCTACACAGAGAAAAAAGACACACGTTCCGGATTCGGGGCCGGTTTGATGTTGGCCGCACAGGAACTCCCGCAAGTGGTGGCGCTTTGCGCCGACCTCACGGGGTCGGTCAAGATGGACGCTTTCGCCAAAGCCTATCCCGAACGCTTTTTCCAAGTGGGCATCGCCGAAGCCAATATGATCAGTATCGCCGCAGGCATGGCGGTGGCGGGCAAGATACCTTTCACGGGCACTTTCGCCGAATTTTCCACCGGTCGCGTCTACGACCAGATCCGTCAGTCGGTGGCCTACACCGGTGCCAATGTCAAGATCTACGCCCCGCACGCAGGCCTTACCGTAGGTGAGGACGGCGCCACCCATCAGGCGTTGGAAGACCTCGGCATGATGCGTATGATGCCCGGCATGACGGTGGTGCATCCCTGCGACTACAACCAAGCCGTGCAGGCGGTGGTGGCCGTGGCCAAGCACGAGGGCCCCGTTTACTTGCGTTGCGGACGGCCCACCGTGCCCAATTTCACACCCGCCGACCAAAAGTTCGAAATCGGGAAAGGCTATGTGTTGCGCGAAGGAAATGATGTGACGATTCTCACGATGGGGCATCTGGTATGGCCCGTACTGGAAGCGGCCTCGGTGCTCGACGAAAAAGGCGTGCACGCCGAGGTTATCAATATGGCTACGCTGAAACCCTTGGACGAAGCCTGTGTGTTGCGTTCGGTGCGGAAAACCGGTTGCGTGCTCACCTGCGAGGAGCATCAGATTAACGGCGGTCTGGGCGATGCCGTGGCGCAACTCTTGGTTCACAAACATCTGGTACCGATGGAAATGATGGGAGTGAACGATCAGTTCGGTCAGAGCGGAAAACCTCAGGAACTGCTCGATTTTTACGGCCTCAACGTCGAAGGTATCGTGAATCGCGTGCTGGCGTTGCGGGAAAGACTGTAAAGGCGGCCTGAAAATAGGTTTCGGCCGAAGTAAGAAGTAAAGGAACAGAGTGATGAAAGTACATTTTGTGGCCGTTGGAGGCAGTGCGATGCACAATCTGGCGATGGCGCTGCATTTGAAAGGATACGAAGTGAGCGGTTCGGACGATGAGATTTTCGAACCCGCCCGTTCGCGTCTGGCCCGTTACAACCTCTTGCCCGCCGACGAAGGCTGGCACCCCGAGAAGATTACCCCGGACTTGGATGCCGTGATTCTCGGCATGCACGCCCGCGAGGACAATCCCGAACTCTTGCGTGCCAAGGAACTCGGCCTTAAGATTTATTCCTATCCGGAATACCTCTACGAACAAAGCAAGGATAAGAAGCGCGTGGTGATAGGTGGAAGCCACGGAAAGACCACGGTTACGGCCATGATTCTCCATGTGTTGAAGCAAGAAGGCATGGAATGCGACTATATGGTGGGTGCGCAGTTGGCCGGCTACGACATCATGGTGCGCCTCAGTCAGACCGCCCGCGTGATGGTAATCGAGGGCGACGAATATCTCACATCTCCCATCGACCGCCGCCCCAAATTTCATCTCTATCATCCCGATATAGCGGTGATAAACGGCATTGCATGGGACCACATCAACGTTTTCCCCACATTCGAAAACTATACCGAACAGTTCCGCATCTTTGCCGAAAGCATTATGCCGGGAGGTGTTCTGGCCTATTTTGAGGGAGACCCCGAAGTGAAGAAAATCGGCGAGGGGCTTTCCGCCACCCGTCCCGACGTGAAGCGGATGCCTTATCGTGTGCCCTCCTACAGCGTGCAGGACGAAGCCTGTGTCTTGCACTTCGAGGGTAGGGATTATCCGATGAAAGTGTTCGGACGGCACAATATGCAGAATATAGATGCCGCATGGAGCGTGTGCCGCTGTTTGGGTATCGGGGATGAGGCGTTCCTGCAGGCCATTGCGAGTTTCGAGGGCGCTTCCCGCCGTTTGGAGAAAATTGCCGACAACAAGACGGAAAAAGTGAGCGTGTTCAAGGATTTCGCACATTCCCCCTCCAAGTTGAGCGCCACGATAGCCGCCGTAAAGGAGCAATATCCCGAACGCAAATTGGTGGCTTGCATGGAATTGCACACGTTCAGCAGTTTGAGCAAGGCTTTCTTTCCCCATTATAAGGGTTGCATGAACCAAGCCGATGTGCCTATGGTTTATTTCAACCCGAAAGCGGTGGAACATAAGAAATTGGAGGCAATTTCGGAAGATACGGTTTTCGAAGCTTTCGATTGCCCGGCTCTGCGGGTGTTTTCCGACAGTGCGGCTTTGGTGCGCGAAATCAAGAAGATGGATTGGAAGAACGCCAACCTGTTGTGGATGACTTCGGGCAATTTCGATGGTGTGGATGAAAAGGCCTTGGCCCTGGAAATTGCGCGGGTTCAGGGGTGTTGTAAATAATTCGTATCTTCGCTCATATAAAGAAAACCTTTTCAGTTATGAATATGAAGACAATAGAAAGTGTTGACTTTCAAGGTAAAAAGGTGCTTGTGCGTTGTGATTTCAACGTGCCTCTCAACAAAGACAGACAGATTACCGACGACACCCGTATCCGCGAGTGTCTGCCCACTATCAACAAATTGTTGAAAGACGGGGCGGCGGTGATTCTGATGTCGCACCTCGGACGCCCGGCAGGCACGGGCTTCGAAGAGGAATTCAGCCTTGCTCCTGTGGCCGACTACCTGAAGAAGACGCTTTCCTGTCCGGTTCATTTTCATCAGGACGCTTTCACCGAAGAAACCGTGAAGGCCGCACAGGAACTCCGCCCCGGCGAAGTGCTGTTGCTCGAGAACCTGCGTTTCATAAAGGGAGAAACCAAGGGCGATGAAACCTTTGCCTCCTATCTGGCCAAGTTGGGCGATGCCTATGTGAACGACGCTTTCGGAGCCGCGCACCGCGCGCATTCCTCCACGGCCGTCATCGCCAAATTCTTTCCGAACGACAAGTATTTCGGCTACCTTATGGCGAACGAAATCACCAATCTCGAAAAACTCCTGCACGGGGCCGAACATCCTTTCACGGCCGTAATCGGCGGGGCGAAGGTGTCGAGCAAGATAGACGTGCTGAAGAATCTGGCCGACAAGGTGGATTCGCTGATTATCGGCGGCGGCATGGCCTACACGTTCATCAAGGCGATGGGCGGCAGTATCGGCGACTCACTTGTGGAAGACGACAAACTCGCCACGGCTTGCGAAATTGTGGAGGATTTCAAGCGTAAGAACGTGAAGTTATACCTGCCCTCCGATACGCTTTGCGCCGACAAGTTCGACAACGATGCCAACCGCAAGGTGATGCCCACGCACGCCATTTCTTCGGGCTGGATGGGCATGGACATCGGCCCCGACACCATCAAGGAATTCAGCGAGGTGATAAACGCTTCGAAAAGTGTGCTTTGGAATGGCCCTCTCGGTGTGTTCGAAATGGAGAACTTCAGCGAAGGCACCTTGCAGATAGGCCGTTGCATCGGGCAGGTGACCGAGCGCGGAGGCTACACGGCCGTGGGTGGCGGCGATTCGGTGGCCGCAGCCAATAAATTGGGTCTGGCCAAGTCTCTTTCCTATGTTTCCACCGGTGGCGGCGCCATGCTCGAATACCTCGAGGGCAAAACGCTTCCCGGCGTGGCCGCGATAGCGGAATAAGGGAGTTACGATAAAAACAAAGGAGTTATGATTACGTTGGATTTTGGTGAATACGGAAAGGCGCAGCAGCCCTCTCCGTGTTCCATTGTGGACGGTTTGATATCCGTCAACAAAGAGTTGCTCAAGGAATTCTGTGCCGCGAAGAAAGACGGCAAGATTGTGGATTTGCGGACGATTGTTACGGAAGACACCGCTTTTGAACTTGTAAGGATAGGAACCCCCGAAGCCCTTAAGATTCTCCGTCATACCTGCGCCCATATCATGGCCGAAGCGGTGAAGCATCTTTATCCGCAGGCCAAGGTTACCATCGGTCCGGCCACCGACGAAGGTTTCTTCTACGATTTCGACTGTCCTCCTTTCGACAAGGAACAGTTGGAGCAAATCGAGAAGGAAATGAAGGCCATCATCAAGAAGAATCCCCGCATCACGCGCACCGAAGTATCGCGCGACGAAGCGCGGAAGCTGATGCAGGACATGGGCGAGACCTACAAGGTGGAGTTGCTGGACGCCATTCCCGAAGGAGAGCGGATCACGCTCTATACCCAGGACGATTTCACCGACCTCTGCACGGGGCCGCACCTTTTGTATGTCAATCAGATAAAGGCTTTCAAGCTACTTGCCTCCTCCAATACCTACTGGCGGGGCGACAAGAACAACCACAGCCTTTCGCGTATCCACGGCACGGCGTTCTTCACCAAAGAGGATCTGGACGCCTACCTGCAACACTTGGAAGACATCAAGAACCGCGACCACAACAAGCTCGGCCGCGAGATGGAGTTATTCACCACGGTGGACGTAATCGGGCAGGGGCTTCCGTTGCTGATGCCCAAGGGTGCGAAAATCATTCAGACGCTGCAACGTTGGGTGGAAGACCTCGAAGACAACCAATGGGGCTACACCCGCACCAAGACGCCGCTTTTCGCCAAGAGCGACCTCTATAAGATTTCGGGGCACTGGGATCACTACCGCGACGGTATGTTCGTGATAGGCAATCCCGAGAAAGACGGCGATGTGTTCGCCCTGCGCCCCATGACGTGTCCTTTCCAATACTATGTGTATAAGGCCACGCCGAAATCCTACCGCGATCTGCCTTGCCGTTACAGCGAAACGTCCACGCTGTTCCGCAACGAAGATTCGGGAGAGATGCACGGGCTTACCCGCGTGCGTCAGTTCACCATTGCGGAGGGACATTTGATTGTGCGTCCCGACCAGATGGTGGAGGAGTTCAAGGGGTGTCTCGCCTTGGCCAAATACATCCTCACCACGCTCGGTCTGCAGGAAGATGTCACCTATCATCTTTCCAAATGGGATCCGAACAACCGGGCCAAATACATCGGCGAACCCGAAGTTTGGGAAAAGACGCAGGACAGCATCCGCGAAATCCTTGTCTCGCTCGACATTCCTTTTGTGGAAGACGACGGCGAGGCGGCTTTCTACGGCCCCAAGGTGGATATCAACGCCAAGAACGTGTATGGCAAGGAAGATACGATGATTACCGTGCAATGGGACGCCTTGCTGGCCTATCAGTACGATATGACCTATATCGACCAGAACGGCGAGAGTGTGCGTCCGTATATCATTCACCGCACCAGTATCGGTTGCTATGAACGCACCTTGGCCTGGTTGGTGGAGAAATATGCAGGAAAACTGCCTACCTGGCTGTGTCCCGAACAGGTGCGCGTGCTGCCTATCTCGGAAAAGTTCTTCGACTATGCCGATACGGTGGCCGCCGATCTCAAGAAACGGGGCGTGCTGACGGAAGTGGATCATCGTGCCGAGAAAATCGGGCGTAAAATCCGCGACGCGCGCAACGAGCGCATTCCTTATCTGATTATTGTGGGACAGAAAGAGGTGGAAGAAAATACCATTTCGTTGTGGAGCCGTTTTAAGGGCGATGAGGGAAGCACCACTCTGAACGCTTTTGCCGATCAAATCTGCGAGGAAATCCGCACGAAGGAAATCCGCAAGGAGAGCGTGGAAGAGTAGAGCGAGGTCGAGGTTTTAGGAAGGAGGCCGCCCTACGGGCGGCCTCCTTTTTTAAAGTTGAAAATTTACCTCACTTCACTTCGCAGTGCAATACGGGGCGGCCTTCGAGGGTGGCTTCTAATTTGTCGCCGATAGCGACGGGGCCTACGCCGGGGGGCGTTCCGGTGAAGATGTAGTCGCCGGTGCGGAGCGTGAAGAAGCGCGATACATACGAAATAAGGGTGGGCACGTTGAAAATCATGTCTTCGGTGTTGCCCCTTTGCCGTATCTCACCGTTGCATTTCATCTCAAAATGAATATGATCGGGGCCTTGCGGAAAATCGCCCACGGGGAGGAATTCGCCTATGGCCGCCGAATTGTCGAAGGCCTTGCACACCTCCCACGGCAAACCCGCCTTGCGGCAGTCTTCCTGCAAGTCGCGCGCCGTGAAATCGAAACCCAACGTAAGCGCATCCACATAAGACAAGGCGAATTTGGGTGCGATGTTTTTTCCCACCTTGCCGATACGGAGCACCAACTCGGTTTCGTAGTGCAGGTTATGCGTAAAATCGGGAATGTAGAAAGGCCGGTTGCGCAACAGCAGTGCCGTGTCGGGTTTGCAGAAGAAAACAGGCGCCGTCGGAACGGCACTTTTCAGTTCCTTGATATGCTCGCGGTAGTTTTGACCGATGCAGATAATCTTCATGGTTACATTTCGTACATATCCGTACTATCTTCGCTTCCGCCCCCTCGGTTCCGGTTGCGGTCCTGAAATCCCTTGTTGATTTTATACGAAGCGGTGATGTAGAGGGCGGTGGAATTTTTGGCGCGGCTCTTGCGTTGCGATACGAAGCCCTCGCCCGTTACGGTGCTGTTCCACCGTTGGGTATGGAAAAGGTCGCTCACCCGCAATCCCACGTTCAAGCGTTTCTGAAAGAACGACTTGCGCAAGGCAATTTCACCCGATACATTCCAGTCGAACTTGGTCTGCGCCCAATACGAAGGCCCGTTGTAGCGGCAGGTGAACTGCAAGGTAAACGCCAAGGGCAGGTTCATCGTGGTGTTGAAACGCACGTTGTAGCTCAATCCTTCGGTGGACGTGGAGGCATCGGCACCCTTGTCGCGCGTGTTGTTCTGATAGAGACTTCCGGTAAGCCCCATGCGCCACCATTTGAGCAGCTGCTGTTCGTAGGCTATATCCACACCGTAGGTATTGCCTTTGGCGTAGTTGCGGAAAGTGCTGTTCAACAAGATTTCACCCGAAATATCGTCGAAAGACTCGAACTGGTAGCGACGTATCAGGTCTGTCATGTGCCGGTAGTAGACCGTCACGAATATAGACGAACTCTTGACAAACAAGGAGTAGTTCAATTCCAATGAATGGATGTCCTGCGGCTTGAGGTCCGGGTTGCCGTAGCGGATGGACGAAGGGTAGTTGCTGTAGTCTACATAGGGGTCGAGGTTCCACGGGCCGGGGCGGTTGACGCGGCGGCTGTAGCTGAGCTGGATTTCCTGCATCTTGCCGATTTTGTAGGAAAGGTGCACGGCGGGATAGAAGCGGAAGCGCGTGTAGGAAAAGGAGGTGTCGCCCCGCTCGGTGCGTTTTTCGGCGGTCATGAAGTCGCCTTCCATACGGCCGCCCACCTGAAACGAGAAGTTTCCGAACTTACCCATCAGGTTGGCGTAGATGCCGTGGTTGTGAGAGATATAGTCGAAATCGATGGAGGTGTCCTGATACTGGTTCAGGCGCGAATCATACAGACTGCGTGTGGCCTGCGCCTGCAACTTGGCTTGGTAGCCCACCTCCAGGCTCAGTTTTTCGTTGAAGGGGTGAATATAGTTCAGTTGGGCGTCGAAACCGATGTTCCTGCGCTGGTTGTCTACCGTCTGCGTGGTGATGTTGGTGTCGGCTTCGGTGCGGTAGTTGATGAGTTTCTGATAGTTGGTGGAGCGTTCGTCGGGGGTGAAATAGTTGACCGTGGCGTCGAAAGTGAGCTCTTGCTGCGGTTTGGAAAATTTGTGCTTGTAGGAGAGGGCTCCTTGTCCGCCCAAGCGGTTCTCGGAACTCGAAGAGGAGGTTCCCATCCGGAGAATGTCGTGTTCCTCGAGCGGAAGATCGTTGTTGTAGCTGAAAGTGCGGCTTTCGCGGTAGGCTTGGTCGCGGTGGTTGTTCCAGCCCTCGAAGGTTCCGCTTATCAAAAGGGTGTTGTTGGCATTGATACGGAAGTCCGCGCCCGCCTGCACCTTGCCGCCGAAACCTCCGTGTTTGCCTGTGGAAGGATCCGATACTTCCTTCTGCATATTGTCATCGGGGTAGTAAGGGTTGTCGCCGCGTTCGCTGATGCGTAGCGAACTGCTCACCGATTCGCGGTTCCGGTAGTTGACGTCCACATTGGTGAAAAGGGTCACCTTCTTGAGGCCGAAACTGAGGTTGGCCCCCAGACTGTGACGGTTGGCCGTGGAGGTGGAGGCGTAGACGTTGCCGTTGATTTCGGTGTTCTTGCGTTCTTTGGTGATGATGTTGATGATGCCGGAGGTACCTTCGGGATTGTATTTGGCGGAGGGATTGGAGATGATTTCGATGTTGGCGATGTTGGCGGCAGAGAGTTGGTCGAGACCCAGACCGGAGAAGGAGGCGGGGCGGCCGTCGATGAGCACGGTAACGCTTTCACTGCCTTTCATGGAGATGTTGCCCTCGTCGTCCACGCTGATGGAGGGCACGTTCTGCAATACATCCACTGCGGTGCCGCCCTCGCTCACCAACGATTGTTCCACGTTCACCACCTTGCGGTCGAGACTGTATTCGATGGTGCGCTTCTGCCCGGTAATGGTGACGGCGTCGAGAAGTTTGGCTGTGGTTTCCAGTTTTATGTCGTTGGCTTGTAGGGTGGGGCGCTGGGCGGAGAGGCGGAAGACCTTGCCGGTTAGTGTGGCGTAGCCCATCGAGGAGAAAGTGGCCTGCAGGGGACGGTCGAAAGGAAGGCCGTCTACGGAAAAACGCCCGTTGGCATCGCTCACACTGCCTCGGACGAGTTTTTGGGTGAGGGTGTCGTAAACGAGGACATTGACAAATTCCATAGGGGTTCCGGTGCCTTTTTCGGTCACTTTTCCACCATAGGTTCCCGTTTGTCCGAAAACAGGACTGCCGAACAGAAACGAAAAGATGGAAGCGGTTAAGATAAAGCGAAATATGGGCTTCATAGGGCTTTCGGTATGTATAGCGAAGATAATCTTTTTTAGAAACCGCGCCAAATCTCCACCAAAGAAGTTTCTTTCGACAGGTCGTTGGGATTGGTGCCGGGAATTCCTTCGGGTATAGGTTCGTTCAGGCGTTCGAAAAGAGTAATCCAGAAATCGGGTAGATTGCCTTCGGCATCGCGGAAGTTCATGGAGCGGGCGCTGAACAGCGCCCGCCCGTCGTTGAGGCGGTAACTCTCATGCACCAGCTCCGAGCAGTACATCTTGCCGTTGTCAGGAAGAAAAGACCAATCGTAGGCCTCCCCTATATGCGATTCGGCACGGGCAAGGGCCTTGTCGGCCGCGAAGCCGTCCGTCACCACGCGCATCGCCACCAGTCCGGGCTTCCCTCCGATTTGCGGGGCGCTGGAAAAGAACGTGTCCCATGCGGTGCGGCATACACCGCACCAGCTTGAGGCTTCCACCACATACGGCTTCCCGTCTTGCATCCCCACTATCGCCACATGCGAGAATTTGAGCGAATCGCGTTGCGCCGTGGCATCGGCGATGGCTTCGGAAAATCCGGAAGCGTCGGCCACCACGAACAACAGATCGCCCGCCTGCGGAACATAAGCCTCGCTTGCCCGCCGTCCGCTTCCGTGGCAGGCTATCGCCATCGCCACCAATGGAAAAAGTCCGAAAAGAAGAATCTTTTTCATTTTATGGTTACAAAGTTGCATAAATTTTTACGAAATTCGCGACATATACGATTTTTATGGCGCGTCGAGGTACACGGTTGCGCAGCAACCGGCTCAACTTTCTGCTGATCTTCTTTTCCACCGCCGTTTTGGCCTTTGCCTTGGTCTACGCCCTGGTGTTGGTGAAGCAAAAGGCGAAGGACGAACGCCGGAGCATTCAGAACTGGGCGTTCGCCATGCGGAGGCAGGAGGCTCTGGAGCAACGGGTGCGCACCCTCTATGCCAATATGGAGACCGAAGAGCGTCAGTATGCGATGGTGTGGTCGTTTGTCTATGAGCGCGTTTTCGATCCCACCCCCTCGTCGTTGCGCGAATTCGAGCAACTGCGACGGATTCTTCTGCGCAACAACCGTCCTTTTATCCTCACCGACGGCAAGGGCAAACTCATCGAATCGCACGACCCCGACATCGACATAGCGCTTCACGCCACCTTCGACGATGCATTGGCCGAAGCCTACAGCATCTACCCGCCCATTCTGATAGATGCGCAGGGTATGGTTTACAAGCTCTATTTCAAACCCTCGGAGGTGTTTTATAACATCCGCGACATCTTCACCGCCCTCGAAAATTCCTTTAGCCGCGAAGCCTTGCAGATTACCTCCGACATCCATGTGCCCGTGCTGATGACCGATTCGGGAGGCGAAGTGATATTGGCCTACGCCAATATGGACGAGAAAATCCTCTATTCGCGCGAGGCTGTGACCAAGGAACTGCGCAATATGGCGCGCGAGAACAAACCTGTCGAAATTGTACTTTCGGAAGAAGACGGAGATATCTGTTATGTGTATTATTATTCTTCCGCGATGTTGCACAATCTGCGGATGATGGCGTGGCTGCTGTTGGTGACGCTTCTTCTGGCCATTCTGGGCGTGCTGGTCATGCTCAATTTCGCCCAGAAGATGGAGCAGAACCAGGTTTGGTGGGGAATGTCGAAAGAAACGGCGCATCAGTTGGGCACACCGCTTTCTTCGCTTTTGGCGTGGATAGACTACTACCGCATGGAAGAAAATCCCGTGCTGACGAGCGAGAATCTGGACGAAATAGAAAAGGACGTACGCCGTATAGAATTGGTGACGAATCGTTTTTCAAAAATCGGGTCCGTACCCGAGTTGAATTGGGAGAATGTGGTTCCGGTGATCTACCGTGCGGTGGATTATCTGCGGGGCCGCAGTTCTTCGCGTGTACGCTATTGTATCGATAAGCCCGAGAATGCGGTGGTGATGGCGCAAATCAATGCTTCGTTGCTGGAGTGGGTGATGGAAAACCTCTGTAAGAACGCCCTCAACGCCATCGAAGATAAGGAGGGTGAAATCCGCATCGAACTGAGCGAGAACGAACAATCGGTTTTTATTGATGTGGAAGACAATGGGAAAGGTATGACGCAGGGGTTGTCCGCCAAGATCTTCGATCCCGGTTTTACCACCAAAACCCGGGGGTGGGGTATGGGACTTTCGCTCTGCAAACGGATTGTGGAGGAGTATCACGAAGGTAAAATATTTGTACGCAGCACCGTTCCGGGGCAAGGCTCGGTGTTCCGTATCGTTCTACGCAAGCAGGTAAAGAACCGATGAATCCCGGACTTTATATCCATATTCCTTTCTGTCGCCGCAAATGCGCCTATTGCGGATTTTTCTCGCGGGCGGGTTTGACGCCCGAGGTGCAGGCCTCCTACGGAAAAGCCCTGTTGCGGGAAGCGGCGTTCGTGAGTCGGAGCGAATACGGCGGAACGGTGGTGAAGCCGGAGACTCTCTATATAGGAGGGGGTACCCCAAGCCTTTTGCCCGTGGATTTCTACAGCGGTCTGCTTGAGGGGCTCTCGGAGTTCTTCGATTTCTCCGAACTGCGCGAAGCCACGTTCGAGGCCAATCCGGAGGGGCTTTCCGAAGATTATCTGCATGCTTTGTATCATCGCACACCGATACGCCGCTTGAGCATAGGTATACAGTCGTTCTTTGACGAAGACCTGAAACGCTTGAACCGTGGGCATACGGGCCGAGAAGCCGTGCAGGCTGTGGAAAATGCGCGGAAATCGGGCTTCGGGAACCTTTCGGTCGATTTGATTTTCGGATTGTATAACGAGGCGGAAAAAAGCCGTTGGAAAGAAAATCTTTCCCGGCTTGCCGCGCTTTCCGTGCCGCATTTTTCGGCCTATGCGCTCACCGTGGAGCCCGGCACCTTGCTGGAAAAGCAGTTGGAAAAGGGGATGGTGAAAATCGCCGATGAGGTTTTGCTCGAAAAGGAGTATCTTTACCTGCAACAGTTTGCGCATGAAGCGGGCTACGAGGCCTACGAAATCTCGAATTTTGCGCGCGCGGACAAATACGCCGTGCACAACACGAACTATTGGCGCGCGCGTCCCTATGTGGGCCTCGGCGCTTCCGCACATTCCTTTTTCGGAAGCCGGCGCGTGTGGAATGCGGCGGATTTGACGGCCTATATGGCCGATCCCGTCGGGAGCAAACAGGGCGAAACCCTGACCGAGAAGGACTTGTATCACGAATATGTGATGACAGCCTTGCGGACGGTATGGGGCGTGGAAAAGGAAATCTTGCGGCGTTTTTCGCCGGCTTTGCAGGCGGACTTTGCACGGCAGGCCGAGCGGCAATGCGGCCTCGGCAATTTGGAACCTACGCCTAAAGGCTATCGGGTGCCGGAAGCCCGCCGCTTTTTAACGGACGGCATTGCCGTGGAATTTTTTTAAACATAGCGTGATGGGTAGACGAATTCTATTTTTTGTGTTTCTGACGGTATGCCTTCTGACAGGCGCGGGGCGGGGCGTGCGGGCGCAGTTTGCGCTTCCCTGCCGGGCCGAACTTCCCGTTTCGGAAGACGACACTCCTTTTTCGCTTGTTTCCTTGGAACGCTTGGGCGTGATGGTGGTGATGCGGCAGAACGACCTGTTCTCGCCCCGCGCCGAGCGGAAACTTTATTTCTACGATGAAAACCTCGCCCTGCGTTGGGAATCTGCCTTGGCAACCGAAAGCATCTATCGCTATGCGTGCTACGAAGTCGAAGAAGACAGCGTGCGTTTCTTCCTGACAACCCTGCCCGAGAAAACGTCCCTGCCGGCGTTCTTGGAAATTGCGGTCTGCGTGGCCGACGGTGCCTACACAAAACGCTATCATACAGTGGATGTGAACGAACTGCACAAGGCCGACATAGAGAGTTGCGCGATGCACGGCAAACAAGTATTCTTTTTGGCGCATACCCGCGATGCGTATGTGCAATATGCTTTCGACGGCGGGACGGATTCGTTGCGTTCGGCAACGGTGGCTTCTTCCAAAGACTACGACCTTTGCGATGTGCAATGGGACTTCGCTTTGCACAAAGCCTATTTTCTCTTCCGCGACAAGGAACTTCGGGAAAAGGACCTGCACATTGTGGTCGGCGATATGCTTTCCTTGCAGATGAACCCGCTTGAACTATCGAGTCCGCGTTCGGATTTGCGCCTCACCGACGGACGTATCCTCGCCGCCGGGAACGATGTATTCTTTGTGGGCGGCACATGGAACCCCGAAAGTTCCCGACAGCACACCTCCAACTACGACCGAGGCACCGAGACGGCGGGACTTTTTACCTGCCGCTACGAAAACGGCAGGCAAACGGCTTTCCAATATCATTATTATCTGGAATTTCAGGGCACGGACAGTTTGATGAGCGCGGAGGAGAGTTATAAATTGGCTTCGGTGCGGCAGAGGGCCAACGGACGCTTTATCTTGCCCGACTATCTGTGCGAGCTTTATTTTTGGGCACAGGACGGTTCCTTTCATCTTTTGGGCGAGACCTACGACCGTCTCGTCACCACCACAACCGATGTCTCGTATGATTTCTACGGGCGCATGATGCCCTATACGCGAACGTCTTTCGATGGATACCAATATAAAAACGCGTTCTATACGGCAGTGGATTCATCGGGCGGGAACATCGCCTCCTCGGTGTTCGACATACATCATGTGCGCAGGGAGAGCGACAGGGTGCAGATTACAGCTTTTGTGCAGGATACCCTGTCGGGAAAGATTCTTTACGCCTATCTTTCGCAGGGAATGGTGTTTTATCGGAGTATCGACAGGGAAAGCGGATTTACGCCCTTACGTTCGTTCCGTCTGGCACCTTCCGTGCCGAACGATAGGGTGCAACGTACATGGAGCGAGGGCCTTTTACCCTGGTATCCGGGTTGTATGCTTTCCTATGGATACCAACAAATCCTCAACCCCCGACGCAAAGGGAAAAGTCGTCAGAATGTGTTCTATCTAAATAAATTGATGATAGAACAAAGCGAAGACACCGGAAATTAGCGGCGTTTTTCGTTGAAATTTCCGCCGATGGGCGTATCGGGAGCCGGTGCGGGATGCGCCTTTTTGGAGACGGGGGCTACCGAAACTCCGGTTGTGGTGCTGCAGAAATCGGGCGTGCGGGCTACTGTCGTCACACCTCTGTGCGAAGCGCAGGAGGAGAAGATGCCCATACCCAAGATGCTCAATACAAGTACACTGCCGGTTACCAAAAAACGTTTTTTTCTCATACGTCAATTATTTACCCGAAAGGGAAATCCACTGCAAAGGTAATGATTTTCTTTGTATCTTTGATTTTTAAATGTGCAAAATAAACTACGCATAAAATAAAGAAAAACAAATAATCATGAGCATCTCTATGAATCCGCACCCCTTGGTGCAATTCCTGCAGAAGCCTGCCGCGACCTTTACCCGGCAAGACATTCTGCGTTTTATTGAGGAAAACAAGATTGAAATGGTCAACTTCC
Source organism: bacterium (assembly GCA_014803485.1). GTDB lineage: Bacteria > Bacteroidota > Bacteroidia > Bacteroidales > P3 > Pullibacteroides. The sequence continues at coordinate 21,327 of JAAVBQ010000054.1, forward strand.
GCTATGTGGCGGGCGACGGCCGTCTCAAGACCCTCAATTTCGTGGTGAACGATTTGGATTACATCGACACTATCCTGCGTTGCGGAGAACGTGTGGACGGTTCGAGCCTCTTCAAGAATCTGGACGCGGGCGCCAGTGACCTCTATGTGATTCCGCGCTACCGCACCGCCTACATGAATCCCTTTGCCGAACGTCCCACGCTGGATTTGCTCTGCTCCTACTACGACAAGGACGGGAAGCCTTTTGAAAGCGACCCCGCCTATGTGATGCACCGTGCCGCCGAGGTGATGCGCGAGAAGACCGGTTTCGACTTTTACTGCATGGGTGAGTTGGAATACTATGTAATCGGCCCCGAAGACGAGCTTTTCAAAGCCGACGACCAAAGAGGCTATCACGAATCCTCGCCCTATACCAAGTTTGAGAATTTCCGCAAGGAAGCGATGTTGGCGATGGCCGCCTGCGGCTGCCGTATCAAATACGGACACTCCGAGGTGGGCAACTTCAGCATGGACGGCAAGAACTACGAACAGAACGAAATCGAATTCCTGCCCTGTCCCATGGAGGAAGCCGCCGACCAACTCATCATCGGCAAATGGATTCTCCGCACCATGGCCTACGAACAAGGTCTTTTGGTGACCTTCTCGCCCAAAATCACCGTGGGCAAGGCCGGCAGCGGCATGCACATCCACACCGCCATCATGAAGAACGGCAAAAACCAGATGCTCGATGCCAACCGCAAACTTTCGGATACGGCGAAGAAAGCCATTGCCGGTTATCTGGATTGCGCCGCCTCCCTCACGGCTTTCGGCAACACTAACCCCATGTCGTATTTCCGTTTGGTTCCCCATCAGGAGGCTCCCACCAACATCTGCTGGGGCGACCGCAACCGCTCGGCTTTGGTACGTGTGCCGCTGGGTTGGGAAACCGACAAGAATATGGCCGTGAACGCCAATCCGCTTGAGAGGAAACTCAAGCCGAACTATCAGAACAAACAGACCGCCGAATTCCGCGCTCCGGACGGCTCGGCCAATGTATATCTGTTGATTGCCGGTCTTTGCGTGGCCGCCCGTCACGGTTTCGAAATGAAGAACAACCTCAAGTTTGCGAAAGACAACTATGTGGATGTAAATATCTTCCATGCCGAAAACAAAGAAAAGGCGAAGAAATACCAACAATTGCCCGTTTGCTGCGAGGATTCGGCCGAATGCCTCCAGAAACAGCGTGCCGTGTACGAAAAATACGGCGTTTTCAGCAAGGGTTTGATTGACGGCATTATCGGAAGCCTCAAGGCCTACAACGACAAGAAACTGCGCGAACAGGTAGCCAAGAGCCCCACCAAGATGCTGGAATTGGTGGAGAAATACATGCACTGCTAAACCATGCCGATAGGGTATGGGAATCCCGCTCCGCAAAACGGGGCGGGATTTTTTTTCAGCACTTCTTGTTATATTAATATAAATTTTATTGTCAGAAAAAAAGGATTGGTTTTCAACCGACCTTTTTCGCACCTCGGCAGAGTCAGAACAAGTTCTGTCTCTGCTCTCGGTTGCCGAAAAACGTTTACCTTTGTAACCGTTTAAATTTTCGCGTGATGAACTATTTGTTGGAAACCCAAGGTGTGGTGAAGCGTTACGGCGCCTACACGGCCTTGGATCATGTAAGCATCCGTATTCCCGAAGGCTGCATCTTCGGGCTTCTCGGGCCGAACGGCGCGGGAAAGACCACCCTGATACGCATCATCAATCAGATTACCGCCCCCGATGAAGGCAGCGTGTTGCTCTCCGGCGAAAAACTGGCACAGCACCATATC
>JAAVBQ010000055.1 GCA_014803485.1 bacterium
GATAACGGTGATAACACCGCCGTCGTTGAAGATAACGGTAAGTAATCCCAAACCCTTGCCTACCTCGTTTTGCAAAGACACCAAAGTTACCCTGAATGCCACCCAAAGCAATACGGATGTATATTGGACCATTTCGTCCGACGATACCTACTCTAAAAAGGGAACGAGCGCGGAGTTTACCTTGACGGAAAGCTGCAGGATAACCGCCCAATCATACAATGCCTGCGGTTTTGTGGATTCTTCCATCTATTTTCCCGTGATTACCGGTCCCGATTTGTCGAATGCCCGGTTGATTTTGAACTCAACAATAAATGGTTCGTTCTGTATGGATTGTGGCTTTTTCCCTAAGGCTGAAGAAATTGTGTTGGGGGCGACTCAAGGCACGGTCAAGTCCTCTTCGATTACCTGGGAAGACGGTTCCTCTACAGAAGAAACCATCAAAGCAGGCTCTTTTTCGAAGAAAGTGAAAGTGCATGCCGTAGTGGAGCAGAGTGCCGGAACCTGCGGAGCCTCCTCTACGGTGAGCCGGACGATAGATACGGTGATTACCCTGACGGTGTCCGGCGGAAAAGACTGTAAACCGACCATGCAGACCTCGGTGAGCGTTAAGCCTTGCCGGGACGGGGAAGTGCAGTTGCGGAACCTGAATAAAGGCGCCTGTACCATACAGGGGAAGCCGACTTTGGCGGCCAATCCGGCTCATCCGAAAATAGTTATTGGGGAAAAGACACCGTTTCCATACCAAGAGGTTAACAGTGATATTTATCGTTGGAATGTCCGTTGGGAAAATTATGCCAAAACGGATGCACAGCCTTCCTTGACGGCGAACGCCAGTTATTCGATAGCCTGTCCGTATAGCAAAAGCAAGCCGTCGATAACAGGCTCGTTGACACAAAAGGTAAATGTAACGATCGATACATCGTATCTTACTTTCAAGTATGAGTATTGTCCCGATGGAAATGCCGACTTGGAAATAACGGGACAGGAGAATATCGTTACGATAAAAGACGTTGCGTTGGTGGGTGTTTCGGGCGGATTTTCGAGTATGTTCAATACGGTAAACCAAAAAAAACATCAATGGACCTGTAAGAGTGTGGAGGCCATAAAGACCGCATTGCTGGATAAATATTCGCCGCTTCGTATCAAAGTGACGTATGAGGTGAAAGACGGGAATTGTCAATTCACTTTGGTGAGGGAAGAAGTGGTAAACCTTAAACAGAGGAATGATTGCAACATGGACTTTGAGTTGGTGCCTGTGCCTACATCATCTCAAACAGGCGACTGTATAGGTGTTTCCAGAGGATTTAGGTTAGTGAATGCGGACAATAATGTGGTGGCGGACTCGGTCGTGGTGGATCCTCATCCGGTCTTTACGTTTAAACGGACTTCCGACAAAATGGGAATTGAACCACACTATGCCGGAGCCGCTACGATATCCAACCGGACCGGCAATATAACGGCTACGATTTATTTCCATACCCAAGGTTCGGCGCAACCGATTTCCATGACCAAGGAGTTTGAGTTGAATGTGAAGTCTTGTAAACCGGAACTGAACGGAAAGATTGAGATTAACAATAATGAGGATATCCGATGTCCGATGTGTCCCGGGGCAGTATTTACAGGAGTAATATCATTTAAGAATCCCTCCACCGTTCGAAATATGTGCAGGGTTGATTTTGTGTCAACTTCTGATGCCAGAGCTGGTTCTTACAATAAATGGAATTCAGCTACGCCTGAATTTGTAATATGGCAGTATCTGTTCGATGATATGGATTATAGATTGAAAGTAACCTATAACGAGGGTGATTCGGTCTATGTCATCGACAACTTGGCCTTTGCCAATTCGAACATAACGCTCGGAGGGGCGAGAAATGTAGGTGAAAGCGCCACGAATACTTCTATCAAACTGGCGGACATCTGTTCGTTGAAAACAGATGTCAAGCAGGGAGACAGTGTTTGTGCCGGAGAATGGTTGGATTTGTATGTGTATAGTGAGAATTTATTCGAGGAACTCCAAACCATAGAATGGGAGAACAAAAATATAAAGCCTGCAAGCGGAACGGATGCCGCCGGTCGGGAAGATTGGGAATATACGTTTCGGTATGGAACGAATCTGGGCACAACCGGAAAAAAGACGATAAAAAGATTCCATTATCAGGTGCAGGCGGAAGGCTCCGGTATATATGCATTCAAATTGCAATCAAAAATCCGGGAGTCGGTTTTTGAACGTAAGGACACGATTCGGGTGGCGATACTGGAGAAACCGCGTATCTTTATACAGGATACGGTATATGCCTGCGAGAATGCCGGTCTGGATTTGTGGAAGTATGTGGATTCGGCCGCGGTAGATGTAAAGACGTGTACGGCTCCGGGCGGATTGGTTATATCGAAGGCTACGGACAAAGATTTTCGTGTCGCTACGGCGACATTGCGCTATAACTGCACGAACACGACATGGACGGAAAGAATTACGATAAGGACAGATGCCGAGGTATATAACGCGTTTATTCCGGATGCGGCGTATTGTCCCGGAGATCAGGTTGAATTGAACGCCAAAACGAATGGACGTGTTACGTGGACAAGGAGGCGTATGTTGGAGGGCGGTGGGCTTTCGCAAGCCGATACCTTGGTGGCCAATGGAGAGAACAAGGTTATTTTCGATGATATGGGGGAGAGCAGCCAGTTATATACCGTAACGGCAAGAACGGGTTGCAACCAACCTCCGTTCCAAACTGTTCAGTTCTGGGCTAACGTCAAGAAGGGACCGGATTTCCTTATCTGGAATACCTTTGCCTGCGGTTCTCTGACCGTGGAGTTGGAAGCCGCCGTGTACGATGCGTCGGTAACAGGGCCCATTTCGTGGAAAGTGGACGGACAGCCTGTGTCGCCGCCTTATGTTGTGAAAAGTCCTGATCCTTCCCGCGACTATACGATGAAGGTGGAGGGTATGGTTACCGGTACGATTGCGGGTGTGAATGACTGCCCTACATACGATACGGCGGAGATACGGTTTTATGCTTCTCCGGTGGTGGTGATTCAAGGGAAAAATTCCACGGGAACACTTTGTGTGGACGGCGATGTTTCGGCCCGCATACAGGCGCAGGGCGAGGCTTCCAATCAATATGCGTGGTACATGAAGGGAAATCCTGCTACCCCGATAGGGACGGGTACTGTATTGAACCGTGCCTTTGACAAGGATACGCTTCTTTATGTGGTGGCTGCCAACGGCGGGAGCTGCACGGCCGCCGACAGTGTCCGTATCGTGCTTAATGGAAAGAAACGTGCGGTGGCCGATACCACGGTCTGTGTGGGTTCGAGCTTCTCGATGTCCATGCCGGAACAAGAGGATGTCACCTATGAATGGTATACACCTGACGGAGATCTCCTCTGTCCGTGTCGCATTGTGCACCTTGACGATTTTTCCTTGGCGGATGCGGGTGAATATGTCGTGGAGATTGAGCGCAAGGGTTGCGCTATCAGTCAGGTTATACCGATTTCTACCTATCCCGTGCCCGATATGGATTTTGGTACCACGGAGGATCCGGTTCGTGTTTGTGCGGGGAGTCCGCTGGTGTTGCGCATGCAGCCGAAAATAGACGGAAAGGTGATGTCGGGCTATTTTGTATGGACCGATCCCGCCGGCACGGAACTTTTGGCGGGCGACGGAAAAAACACCTATGTCAAGGATCAGGCTCTTATGGTAGACAGAGGTATGTATAAGGTCGCCGTTACCTTGCAGAACGGATGTACCCACAGCGCATCGTTGAACGTGCGTGTGGATGAGCATACCCAACCCGATTTCTCCTTGCAGCCGTATTACTGCGCGGGCGATACGGCGGTGTTGAATACGGTGTATCAGGGCGAAGGTTCCTCCTACGAATGGTTCAGCGAATCGGGCCGTCGTTTGGGACCGGCCGCCGATTTATACCAGACTTCGTTGTCGGGTCTGGAACCTCGGGATTCGGGGCCTTTGTATCTGGTGGTGGTGCGGGGGGCGTGTCACGACACCGCTTTCCGGGATATGGAGGTGCGGGAGCGTCCGACCGCCGATTTGACGGTGCAGGGCGGCAAGCTTCTGAACGGAGAACTCTATTTCTGCGAGGGGGATGCGGCCGCAATTGTATTGAAGAGCACTTCGCCCGGCGATGCCATAAAGTGGACTTTGCCGAACGGAGCCTCCCTCGTTGATGTCGATGCCTGGCGTGCCGAGAGCGTGATGAAGGCCGAGGGCGGAAAATACACGGTGGCGGTGGACCGTAACGGCTGTGCGTCGGAAGAAGCCTCGGTGAATCTGGATGTGCGGATTGTTCCGGTGCTGATTCTGCAAGATACATTCCTCTGCCAAGGCAGGGAAGTGGTGGTGAATGTGGCGAATGCTGCCTATCCCGATGCCGTCTACGCATGGCGGGAACTTTCCGTGCAGGCGCCGGAAGTGAGCCTGACCGCGGCCGGTGAATATCATATCGTCATGGACTTGCGGGGATGTACGGACGAAGGCTCTTTCCTGCTCACGGAACGGCCCGTGCCGGAATGGACTTTCCCCACAGACACATCTATCTGCAATAGGGATTCGCTTCTCCTGCAGGGTCCCGAAGGTGCGGACAACTATCTGTGGCAGGACGGTTCGGGCCAGACGTGGTTTCTGGTGCGGAACGCCGGTCTGTACACCTTGACGGTGACCGATTCGGGTTGCGCCAACGAAAAGAGTGTGTATGTGGAAACCGAGTTCTGTTCGCCCGTTTTCTTCCCGTCGGCTTTCACGCCCAACGGCGACGGCATCAACGATGCATTCGGTCCGATTTCGCTTGCCGAAGAAGGGGAGCTGCAATATGCGTTCTATGTGTATGGAGCCAACGGAGAACTGGTGTTCCGCAGTACCGACATCAAGCGCTCGTGGGACGGTACCTTTAAGGGAAAACCTTGTCCGGCGGGCATCTATACCTATCGTTGCAAGATTATCGTTGTGGAATCGGGACGGGATCTCTCGAGAATAGGAACGGTACATCTGTTGCGGTAGACGCGTCCGGTAAAAAGGAAAGCCCCGAAATTCGGTACCGAATTTCGGGGCTTTTTTTCGGGAAAGCTTCGCTTCCCCGCATTCTCTTCAAGAGAGATTATTCACCGGGAACAATCGCTTCTTGCGGGCAGACGCCGGCACAGGTGCCGCAGTCCACGCAGGAATCAGGATTGATCGAGTAAATGTCGCCGGCGCTGATAGCACCTACGGGACAAGCATCCGCGCAAGTACCGCAAGCAACGCATTTGTCGGTAATTTTGTAAGCCATGTCTGTTTTTGTTTAAAAGGTTTGTCCGGCAAAATTAGACAATTCTTGTATATCCGCAAAAAACGGATTTTTGTTTATCCACAAAAGGCGGTTGAAAATAATCGAGGGGCGGAAAAACTCTCACGGGAGTAAACTTTACCTTTGCGGACATGATGCGAGCAGCCCTGATAGCCACCGATAAGGAATATGCCTCCTTTGCGCGGATTCTACCGCGTTTGGCCGACGTGCAGTGGGTGGGAAGCCATATTCAGAACGAATGTCCTTCGCCCGCAGTTTCGACGGATTTGCTTATCGACAAGGCCGATGTGGTTTTTGTGGCGGGGCTTCCCGAAAAACGCTTCGATTGTATCGCATACGCCTTGCGGCGGAGAAAAACCGTATGGGCGGCCGCTCCCTTGGCCGCCACCGAAGCCGAATACCGAAAGCTGGCGGCTTTGGCGGGCGAGGCGGGGGTGGTGAATCACGCCGCCCATGTAGGGCGGAAATCGCCGGCCTTTACGGCTTGTCTGCCCGAGGCGGAACGCAGTCGGCTCATTCGGGTGGAATTGTTCCGTCCGGATAAGGGCGATTCCATGGAAGTCTTTATGCGGCAAACCTTCTTTCCTTATTTGGACAGGGTTTTGGCCGTGGCCGATTCGCCCGTTCAGAAAATACAGGTCAAGACCTTTTCTTTGGGAGGGAAGACAGACAGCCGGCTCAAGGTTTCCCTTTCCTTCAATTCGGGTATGGATGCGGAGTTCTGCGTGGACAGGAACGCCCGTTTCCCCCGAGAAAGAATGTTTTTTCAGGGCAGGGATTTTGTGCGTGAGGCCGATTTCCTCGAACCGGGAAAGGTGGCTCCCGTGCGTCCCCTGCAAAGCGATATGGAAGATTTTTGCCGCAGCGTGTGCCAAGCGTCCCTTTCAAGCGTTACCTTTGCGGAAAGTGCGGACGTGTATGCCGTTTTTCGGCAAATAGAAAAACAGATAAGAACAAATGGCTAAGCGGAATACGGCAACAGTATGGGTGGTGGGAAGCGGTCGTCGCGGCCTCGATTTTGCCCGTAGACAGGGCGAAAGGGAGGGGCGTGCGGTGGAATACGCCGATATCCGCGATATTCAGAACGGCAGGGTTTCCCTTGCGGCCCGAAACGATGTCTACGTGGTGCCGCAGAACGAGCATTATCCGCTTCTGCCGTCTCTCTTCCCCTCGCTTTGTCTTGCTCCGTCGGTAAACATCCATGTGGCGGAGAGCGAGGACGCGTCTTTCCGTTTTCCCTATTTCCGAGGCGAACGGGTGACACAAGACGGTATTGTATTTCTGGAGTTTCCCTATCGGGCCATGGGAGTGTTTCCGTCTTTCCTGAAGCGTCTTTCCGACCTTGTGTTCTGTTCGTGTCTGCTGCTCCTGCTTCTTCCCGTGCTTCTCGTGAGTGCGGTTTTGGTGAAATGCAGTTCGAAAGGCCCTGTATTCTATTCGCAGCCCCGCATCGGGTTGCATGGCAAGATTTTCGAAATCTATAAGTTCCGTTCCATGAAACAAGGTGCCGAACAAAACGGTCCCTTGCTTTCCAAAAAGGGAGATCCCCGCATTACGGAATGGGGGGAAATCATGCGCCGATACCGTATCGACGAACTGCCCCAGCTTTGGAATGTGATAAAGGGCGACATGGCCCTGGTGGGCTATCGTCCGGAGCGGGAATTCTTTATTCGTGAGATTGTGAAGGTTTCTCCTTACTATACCTTGCTCTATGCCTTGAAGCCGGGCATCACGTCGTTGGGCATCACTACCTTCGGTTATGCGGAGAATGTGGAGCAGATGTTGGTGCGACTGGAAGAGGACATGAAGTATTGGCGTCGTTTGTCTTTGAAAGAAGACCTGCGGGTGGGAGGAAAGACCGTAAAAGTGGTTTTGTACGGAATAGGGAAATGATTATGATACGGAGAGATACGCCCAAGACCGGAGGAATGCGCAAGAGCATGGTGGAGGAGTTGGAACGCAAGGGTTTCGGCAACGCTGCGGTCCGTGAAGTGATGGGGCGGGTGCCGCGCCACCTTTTTCTGGATTCGGCATTCGAGAAATTCGCATACAGGGATTCGGCTTTCGAAATAGGCGAGGGACAGACCATCTCCCGTCCGGCTACGGTGGCGCAGCAAAGTGCTTTGCTGGAGACATTCCCCAATGCCAAGGTGTTGGAAGTGGGCACGGGGTCGGGCTATCAGGCCGCGGTATTGGACGGACTGGGTTGTTCGGTCTATTCCATCGAACGGCAGAAGAACCTTTATCTCAAGACCCGTCAGCTTCTTTCCGACTTGAACACTTTGGTGCAATGTTTCTACGGCGACGGGTATAAGGGTTTGCCGCAATTCGCGCCCTTCGACCGCATTCTGATTACCTGCGGGGCGCCTTTCATTCCGCAGGAATTGGTGGGGCAGCTCAAGGTGGGCGGTATCATGGTGGTTCCCGTGGGAGATAAAGAACAGATTATGACCAAGGTGGTGAAAATTTCCGAAACCGGGGTCGATATCAGCGAGCACGGCAGCTGTAATTTTGTGCCGATGTTGGGAAAAAAGGCGGAGGACTGATGGAAGAACTTGTTTATCTAAAGGAAACGCTTTCCACGCAAGGAGCCTTGCGGGAGCAGGCCGCGTGGCAGGAAGGAGAGAAGTTGCCCGAAGTACGGGGTGTCTATACGTTTCTTCAGAAAGAGGGGCGGGGACAGCAGGGAAACGCTTGGTTCGGCGGCGAAGACAGGAATGTGGCGATGACGGTGGGGCTTGACTGTGCCGATGTGCCGGTGGAGGCGCTTTTCAGTTTGAATATGGCCTTGAGTCTGGGCGCGTTGGATTATGTTTGCTCGCAGGTTCTGCAAGCTTCACTCAAATGGCCGAACGACTTGTATGTCGGCAAGAAGAAATTGGGCGGAATCTTGATTGAAAACCGTGTGGAGGACAATAAAGTGTTGTCTGTCAGCTTCGGGGTGGGGTGGAATGTGAATCAAAGGGAATTTCCCGAAGATTTGCCCAATCCGGTTTCGCTCTGGCAGGTGGACAAAAAGGAAAGAGATCTGCACGAGGAGGCGGAAAAGATGTTCACGTTTCTCAGGAACGCCTACGACTTATTCGGAAAATTGCGTCGGGAACACGGGCTTCCGTGGGCGTTCGCCTACTATAAAAGAACCTATCTGCATAATCTTTACGCATGGAACCGTTGGAGAATGTATCGGTATCAGGGACAGGAAATTCATGCGCGGATTGTGGATGTGGACCTCTACGGGCATTTGCGTCTGGAAACCGCCTTGCAGGGCTTTCTTTCCGTCGATATCAAACAATTGCAATACGGCTTCGACGTATAAGGCATCTTTCGGAAAAGCCATAAGATTCCTTGTCCGCACCCGCTCTTTCGAACAAGCCGAAAACCGCGCTTCCGCTTCCGCTCAACGAAGCGTAGAAGGCTCCGTGTGCATAGAGTTCCTGTTTGATTTCTTCAAGAAAGGGATAAAGCGGAAAAAGACTCTTCTCGAAATCGTTGGTAAGTCCGTTTTTCCAATTTCTGTAATCCGTTCCGAAAAGCGTGTGCAAGGCGGGTCGGCTTTCGTCGGGAATACAGCCGCGATAGGCTTCGGCGGTGGAAATCGGAAAATCGGGAATCACCACCACCGCTTCGAAAGTCTTTCCGAGGCCGGTATGTAATTCTTTCAGTATCTCGCCCTTCCCCTCTCCGATGCAAGGCACCGATTTCAAGAAGAAAGGGCAATCGCTACCCAAAGCCTCCGCCATGGAGGCAAGCCGCTCGTGAGGAAATCCGAGTTCGAACATCTTGTTCAGCCCCGCCAATGTATAGGCGGCATCCGAAGAGCCGCCCCCCAGTCCCGCACCCGAAGGAATGCATTTATGAAGATGGATGCGGCAGGGTTTGCATTTTCCCTTGCCCGCCTCTTGCAGAAGATTCCTTGCCCGTACCACCAGATTGTCGTCGGGGTCGCCCGGCAGGTCTATGCCCGTGCATACGAAAGCGTTTTTTTCGGCAGGCGTGATTTCGAGAATATCGCAGAAGTCGGGAAGCGGAAAAAAAGAGAGCTCCAGATTATGGAAGCCGTCTTGCCGACGGCGCAGAATCCGGAGCCCGATATTGATTTTGCAAGGAGGGAAAAGCAACATGGCTATTTGTCCATGGAGGCCAGAAATTCCTCGTTGTCGGAAGTTTGCGGCACACGCGAAGAGAGGAATTCCATCACTTCCACCGGAGTCATGTCGGCGAAATGCTTGCGCATGATCCAAACCCGGCTCAACATTTCCTTGCTCAGAAGCAAATCGTCGCGACGGGTGCTGGACGCCACCACGTCGATGGCGGGGAAAATGCGGCGGTTGGCAATCTTACGGTCAAGCTGGATTTCCATATTGCCGGTACCCTTGAATTCTTCAAAAATCACCTCGTCCATACGCGAGTTGGTTTCGGTGAGGGCGGTGGCGATAATCGTGAGGGAGCCTCCGTTTTCAATCTTCCGCGCCGCGCCGAAGAAGCGTTTGGGCTTTTGCAGGGCGTTGGCTTCCACACCGCCCGAAAGCACTTTGCCCGAAGCGGGACTTACCGTATTGTAGGCGCGTGCCAGACGCGTAATCGAGTCGAGAACAATCAGTACGTCCTGCTTGCATTCCACCAAACGCTTGGCCTTTTCCAACACGATGTTGGCCACCTTTACATGGCGTTCGGCGGGCTCGTCGAACGTGGAGGCGATAACCTCGGCCTTTACACTGCGTTGCATATCGGTAACTTCTTCGGGACGTTCGTCAATCAGAAGCACGATGATATACACTTCGGGATGGTTGTAGGAAATGGCGTTGGTGAGTTCCTTCAGAAGCACGGTCTTACCGGCTTTGGGCGGCGCCACGATCATACCGCGTTGCCCCTTTCCGATAGGTGAGAACATATCCATCAGACGCATCGACAGCGGATCCTTGCCCGTTCCCGTCAATTTGAATTTCTGATTGGGGAAAAGCGGGGTGAGATAGTCGAAAGCCGTGCGGTCGCGGATTTCTTCGGGCTTCCATCCGTTGATGGAAAGGATTTTCCCCATGGGGAAATATTTCTCTCCCTCGCGCGGAGGACGCACCGTACATTCGATGGTGTCACCCGTTTTCAAACCCAGGATACGGATTTGCTGCGGGGAGATATATACATCGTCGGGTGAGTTGAGGTAGTTGTAGTCGGAGGAACGCAGGAAACCGAATCCGTCGGGCATGGTTTCCAAGACACCTTCGTAGGTGATGAAATCTTCGAAATTATAGAGCGGAGTGTTGTCGACGGCGGGCTGTTGAACGGAATCGAGCATCATGCCCTCTTCGTGCATCCGTCCCATTTCATCGAAATTCTCGTTGCCGTCCATCGGACGCATGGGATACTCTTGCCCGGCGGGACGGTATTCGAAATCGGCCTCTTCGTTTTCCCGGTTCACGGGCATGGCCGGTTCCCGCATGGTGTCGCGTACAAAATGTGCGCGGACACGGGGTTCGCGGGGTTCCCACATCTCGCGGGCCGGCATTTCGCGAGGCTCGCGTATTTCGGGCGTTTCGGCGTTCTTCAATACGGGCGGTTGCAGGGTTCTGTGAGATTCTGCCGCCGGTTTTTCGCCGGAGGCGTCCAAGGGATTCTTGCGGGGACGGCCTCTCTTTTTCGGCGCGGGCTGCACGTTGGAATCTGCCGGTTGTGCCTGTTCGGGAGCGGATCCGGTAGAGGGAGCCGCAGACACAGGAGAAACGGCGGGTCTTTCCGAAAGACGCGGACGTCCCCGTTTGCGTTTTACGGGCTGTCCGTCGGGAGCGGAACCTCCGAAAGAATCTTCCGTCGGCCGTTCCTTGGCGTTTTTCAGAGCCTGTGCATCGAGAATTTTGTAAATCAAATCTTGCCGGGAAAGTTTCTCGGCCTTGCGAATGGAATACTCTTCGGCCAACTTCAACAAGTCGGCTTCTTCCATAGCGTTAAGTTCAAGAATGTTCAACATAAAAAGTGTATGGGAAAACAATCGAAATGAAATCCGCTTCCGGAAAAAGAGGTTGAGTTCGTGATTCCGATAGCGAGAGCAAATATAGGAAAAAAATTAGTAAAAACAAAGGGCCAAAATATTACAACGCCATCACGCGGGCTATTTCCAGCATACCGGCATCGATGCGCTGATGACTTTTGGTGGCTTTGGCGAAAGGAATGCGCACGGGTTTGTTGTTCACGATACCCACCATAATGCCGCTCTGTCCGTCCAGCAAGGCTTTTACACCCTCATAGCCCAGACGGGTGGCCAGAACGCGGTCGGCGCAGGTGGGCGAGCCACCTCGTTGGATATGACCTAAAATCGTGACGCGCGTTTCGTAATTCGGCAGACGTTCCTTCACCAACTTGGCTATCTGTGCGGCTCCGCCTAACTCTTCGCCTTCGGCCACCAGAATAATGCCCCACGTCTTTTGTTTGCGCTGGTCGTATTGCAACTTCTTGACAAGGTTGTCGATGTCGGTGACGGTTTCGGGAATCAGGATGGATTCTGCGCCGGTGGCGATGCCGCCGTTGAGGGCGATGAAGCCTGCGTCACGTCCCATCACCTCCACGAAAAACAGCGTGCCGTGCGAGTTGGCCGTATCGCGGATTTTGTCGACCGCCTCCACCACGGTGTTGAGCGCGGTATCGTAGCCTATGGTGTAGTCGGTGCCGTAGAGGTCGTTGTCGATGGTGCCGGGAAGCCCCACGATCTTGATGTCGGGATGCCGTTTCATCAGGGCCACCGCACCACGGAAAGTGCCGTCCCCGCCAATCACCACGAGTGCATCTATGTCTTCGTCCACCAGATTCTGATAGGCCAGGTCCAAGCCTTCTTCGGTGCGGAATTCGGGGCAACGCGAGGTGCGCAGAATGGTTCCGCCGTGGTGAATGATTGCCGAAACGGAATTTCCGAACAAGGGCGTGAATTCTTTATTGATAAGGCCTTTGTATCCGTGGCTGATACCTACTACGGAAACTTTTTCCGACATGGCGGTGCGCACCACGGCGCGAATGGCGGCATTCATGCCGGGGGCGTCGCCTCCCGAAGTCAGGACACCTATTTTGCGGATGGATGAGTCTGTCATGGCAAGTAAGATTTACTTTTTCTTGGAAACTGTACTTTTTTTCGTCGTGCTTTTCTTCGCCGTGGTCTTCTTGACTATGGCGGCGGCCTTGCGCACCGAGCGCGCGCTGGGCTTCTCTTCCGCTATGATACGGCGGCAATCTTCGAGCGTAAGCGTTTCGGCATCGGTGCCTTTGGCAATTTTATAATTCTTGTTTTCGAACGAGATATAAGGACCGAACCGGCCGTTGAGCACTTGCAGGGACGGTTCCTCGTCAAAACTCCGTATCAGTTTCTTGCGTTCGGCCTCGGCCTTGGCCTCGATGAGACCGATGGCGGTGTTGAGGTCGATGGTGAGCGGGTCTTCGGTTTTGGGAATGGACACAAATGTACCCTTGAACCGCAGGTAGGGGCCGAAACGTCCGATGGCGGCCACAATGTCCTGCCCCTCGTATTGTCCCACCGTGCGCGGCAGTTTGAAAAGATCCAACGCATCCTCCAACGTCACGTTCTCAATGGACATTCCCTTTTTCAAGCCCGCGAAAGTCGGTTTGGTGTCGTCTTTGGCATCGCCTTTCTGCACCACGGGACCGAAGCGTCCCAATTTTACATAAATAGGTTCGCCGCTTGCAGGATCCTTGCCGAGGAAACGTTCGCCGCTCACCTTTTCGGAATTTTGGGCGGTGTTTTCCACCTGTGCGTGGAAAGGCTGATAGAACGATGCAATCATTTTGTTCCACTGCATTTTCCCTTGCGCGATAGCGTCAAACTGCTTCTCCACCTCGGCGGTAAACCCGTAGTCCATAATCCGGTCGAAGTATTTCATCAGAAACTGGTTCACCAGAACACCCACGTCGGTGGGGAAAAGTTTGGCCTTTTCAGCACCGGTATTCTCTTGCAGGAGGCTTTCCTTCACTCCGTTCGAGGTAAGTTCGAGCGCCACATAAGGCCGCACCCGTCCGGGCCGGTCTTCTTTCACCACATATTCGCGTTTGATGATGGTCGAGATAGTGGGTGCATAGGTGGAGGGCCGTCCGATGCCCAGTTCTTCGAGCTTCTTCACCAAACTCGCTTCCGAATAGCGGGGACTGTGCTGGGTGAAGATTTCGCGCGCTCCCATACGCTTCAAAGTGAGCGCATCGCCTTTCGAAAGGGCTGGCAAGCGCCCTTCGTCCGCAACGGGTTCGATATTATCGTCGTCCTTGCTCTCGGTATATACTTTCAGGAAACCGTCGAACAGCACCACTTCGCCTTTTGTCACGAAATATTCCTTGTGCCCGCTTACAGCGATATTGATTTGAGTCTTTTCAATCTCGGCCTCGGCCATCTGCGAAGCGATGGCACGTTTCCAGATCAGGTCGTACAGACGCATTTGGGAGGCGTCTCCGCTGATGGAGGTACGGTTCATCTGCGTGGGCCGGATGGCTTCGTGCGCCTCCTGCGCCCCTTTTGTTTTGGTGCTGAAATTGCGCGGACGGCTATATCTTTCACCGTAGGCTTCCAGAATATGCTCTTTCGCCATATTGATGGCCAACGAAGAAAGGTTGACCGAGTCGGTACGCATATAGGTAATCAACCCGTTTTCGTAGAGCTGCTGCGCCACCATCATGGTTTTCGATACCGAGAAGCCCAATTTGCGGGACGCCTCCTGCTGCAGGGTGGAAGTGGTGAACGGCGCGGCGGGAGAACGTTTGGACGGTTTCTGTTCCAGCGCATCCACGCTGAATTGCGCATTGCGGCAGGAATCCAGAAACGCCGTTGTCTCCTCCTTGCTCCGGAAGCGGGTGTTGAGTTCGGCCGTGAAGCCGCCGAACGAAGCGGTGACACGGTAGGCAGAATCTTCCTTGAATTGCTTGATTTCCTCTTCCCGCTCCACCACCAGACGCACCGCCACCGATTGCACGCGGCCGGCCGAAAGGTTGGAACGTACCTTGCGCCACAACAAAGGAGAAATCTCATAACCCACCAGACGGTCCAACACACGGCGCGCCTGCTGGGCGTCCACCAAGGCGTAGTCCAGTTCGCGCGGATTCTGAATGGCGTTCAGAATGGCCGTTTTTGTGATTTCATTGAATACAATACGTTTGGTTTTGGCAGGATCCAGTTTCAATACCTTGTCCAAGTGCCATGCGATAGCCTCCCCCTCACGGTCCTCATCGGAGGCCAGCCACACGAAATCGGATTCCTTGGCGGCCTTGTTCAGTTGGGTGATAAGGCTTTTCTTGTCGCTCGAAATCTCGTATTCGGGTTCGAATCCGTGTTCGGTATCGATACTCAGACGATTCTTCGGAAGGTCGCGGATATGACCGAAACAGGACAGCACATGAAAGTCCTTACCTAGGAATTTCTCTATGGTTTTCGCCTTGGCGGGAGACTCTACGATAACAAGGTTTTTGGACATACGTATAGGTTTTAGCACGAAAATTTCCGGCGGCAAATATAAAGTTTTTCGTTTTTACAATAATTAGTGTGTGGACAGGAGGGTACGGGCGCGCTCCAAAGCGGCGTGGATATTCGGGCATACATTGTCCTTGCCCAAGTTGTCCACCAACCCCGATTTCTTCAGTGCGGCGTAGACTTCGGGATTGACGCCCGACAGCACCACCTGTATGCCGGACTTGCGCGCCAGGCTGCACACCGATTCCAAATTGTGCAAGCCCGAGGAGTCGATGAAAGGAATCTTCCGCATACGGATGATACGGATTTCGGGCTTGTCGCCGATCTGACTCATGGTTTCCTCGAACTTGGCCGCGATGCCGAAGAAATAAGGTCCGTTGATTTCATACACCTCCACGCCCTTGGGAATAACCAGATGCTCTTCCTGCA
>JAAVBQ010000056.1 GCA_014803485.1 bacterium
CACACGGAGGGTGTCGGAGGCCGTGTCGTAGCCGCAGAAGTTGAAATCCTTGTTCACGAAGAAGCGTAGGATATAAAGCCCCGAATCGGTGAAGGTATAGTTTGAGCCTTTTGAGCCATCATTCCACTCGAAAATATAGAACGGGCGGTAGACGTGCGGCGAAAGGCTGTCGAGTTCCACAGGCTCGTTGCGGCAGATAAGGGTATCGTGGCAAGGCAGCGTAAAGGCGGGCTTCACTTGGTCGTAGACAAGCAGGGTGTCGAAGAAGGACACGCCACAAATCTTATGGTCTAAACGCAGTTGGAAGAAACGCGGTTCCCGTGTGTCGGTGCCCGCCCCGTAGCCGTCCAATCCGCGCATGCCCTGCACAGTATAGCGTGCGGTATCGTGGCCGTAAGGAAGTTCGATGCTGTCCCTGTCGAGCCAGTAGCAGCGGTAGGCCCCGGCGGCGGTGTCGGACAAGTCCAGTTCCAAATCAAGATGCGCGCACAGCACGCTGTCGCGGGGAAGGAAGACATTTTCCTGCAGGGACGGAAGCAAATGCAGGTAGATTTTCACGGTGTCGTAGCCGGAGCAGGCCGCATCCGTGCAGGGAATGTAGCATTGGCAGCTGTCCTGCCACAGCGAATCACTCGCTACACGTGTGACGAGCGCACCTGCGTACAAATCGGGCGCCACGCTGTCCATCCGCCCGAACAGATAGGCGAAGGCCGAGTCCCGCCCCACAATGGAGTCCGCTTCCAAAGCGGTTTTGGTGCCGTCGAACCAGGCGTACTCCACATACTCCAGTTCGCGGTTCCACGGCCCGAGGTTGAACGTATACACGGTATCGTCCGCAGACGGCAGCGGCGCGTCGGGCGGCCAACAGATGTCCACCACACCGCCCAAGTTCGAGTAGGGGTACTGCGGGAAGAACACCCAAACGCTGTCGGTTTCTATCTCGGCATCGGGTTTGATGCCGAAGTAAAGATAATGATAAGTTTCTATCGGGCGATCCCAAACGCCCATGTCTGCGTATCTTACATAACTCGCTACTTTTCTTAAAAATATACTGTCTTTAAAATAGATGTCTATACTTGAATCCTGCATCTCATTATCAGCAGAATGTGGAGATAGATACCAAGAATGTTCCAAGATTTCAAGCCCCTCTTGTTCGGGGTAAAGGGCGGGATTCGATTCGGAAAAAAAATGCAGGGTATCGCTAAGACGCGCATATATCTGTGTTCCTCGTGGAATTCCCCATACATTCAAATCGTGCCGTTGCGCCGCCCCCTGCGTCTTTTTTTTTATTCCGTTTATCGTGTCAAAGTATAGAGCAAGGCGAGGATCTCGGGAAGTTTCGACTAGGGCGAACTTAACGTACGACGAATAATAAAGTATTAGATCTCTGGGAGGTCGCCCCATTAAATCCATAGCCGCATATGCATATATACATTGTCCTGTATCATATATCGTAGGTTTTCCATTAGACCATACATTGTCATGCCACACGTATTGAACGGTGTCGGCATCTATAGTAGGGGCACACACGATACAGCTGTCCTCCTCCGGATCCGTGGCATACCATATAATTTCTCTTGCAACAAAGAACGTATCGTATTCTTCCGGCCAGTGTATCGCCGAAAATCTTTGTCCTATATATAAGACCTTGCGTTTTCCTTCGAATTGCACCTGTATGTTGTCCGTCCTCTCGCCAGTGTTCCAACGGTAGATATAGTGCCAATCTTCTTTGTCGACACTATCGTATAAAACTGATAGCCGCAGGGAATCTGCGAAACCCAACAAAACTGTATCAGTCTTATTATTAATGATATGTGTGCTGTTTACATAAGATTCCTCTTGAGCCTGTACGGTTTTCCCATATAAAACTATTCCCGCCAATAAACCTATAAGAATGCGGGCGGAAACAGTCCATATTCTGCATTTACTCTGCATCCCTTGTATCCTTTGCTTCAAACTTACAAAATTATTTCTGTAAATCACAAAAAATAATTGCAGTTATGTGGGTATGTCCTAATCGAAGAACCGCCAGGAGACGCCGAAGCGAACGCAACGGTCCTGCAGGGGATAGTGCGGGGTTTGGATGTAGTTGTAGCCCATAAGCCCCTGCGCCAGATTGATGCCCTTGATGAAGATGTTGGCGCGTTTCACTTGGAAATTGATATACAGATTCAGGAATGCGAAATTTCCCGTCTTCACCTCATTCTGCCAATAATACGAAAGCATATCGGGATTGTAGGCGTCGCCGTAGTAGGCCGTGTTGTACATCACCTCCACCCCGATATGGATTTCGGCTATATCCTTGATGGGAATGATGCCGTACACGCTCTCCTGCATGCTGAACAGCGGCAGGTGCAGATAGCGGTTGTCCGAACTGTAGGCGAACATCAGCAGATTGTCCCAGCCCACATAACGCCCGATACGTGCGTTCTTGCCCGCCGTCACGTTCACCACCCAGAACGCATCCTCGGCCTGCACCGGACCGTCTTTCTTCATGAACGTGTAGTTCTGCAGAAGCCCCGCCTTGGCGCGCATCCACCAGCCCTTATACGCAAAATCCAACTGGGCGTAGGCCTCGATGTTCTTCTTCCAGTCGTATTCCCAAAAATAGTGGTTGGAAGCGTGATAGGAATAAATCCAGTCGGGCGAGAAGCGGTTCACGCCCACCTTCACCTCCACGCCCTCACGCTTGGAAAGCGTGCGCTCGCGGTCGTTCCGGAAAAGATACTTGAAACGCACATGGCCGCTCAAATCATATTGATTATAACCACCGAAACCAAAATCCGCATAGGCATCCAACACGAAACGGTCGGCAAAATCCACCTGAATCTCGGCGAAAGGAAACCACTGCACCCAATCGTAAAAACGTATCATATCGCGGAAACGCACATATTCGTTGCGCACCCCCGCCGCCACCTTGAACCGATAGCCGAACGGAATATACTCCATATCCGAACTGCTGTAAAACAAACGGTTGCTCACCTTAAACATCTTCACCGTATCGTCGCTCCGCCCCTCGTTCAAAAAGAAATTCTCATAGAAACCGTCCGCAACCGAAGTTTGGTCGTTGTAGGAAAACTTATAGACGCTCAAGTCGAAATCGTGCGTCAGATAGCCGTAGCTGCGGTTGTTTTCGGCGATGGAGTCTTTCTGATTGTCGTAGAAATGATAGGAATGCTTGGCGAACACCCGGTGTTCGCGCCAACGGTTCTGCCCCGAAGTCATGTAAACGGGAATGCGCAGACGGTTCGTTTCCAGATTGCGCGTAAAGAGCGAATCTGCCCGGATACCGCCGTTCTCGCCCACCTTGGCCACATTGTAGATATAGCCGAGCATGAGGCGGTATTTGGCGTCGCGGGTGATGTAGTTGCCTCCGAAACGCACGTTATACTGCGTGCTGCGGCTGTTGTTGTAGGCCCCGTACACGTCATACACCCTGAAATCCACGCCGAGGTTCAGCCCCCGCGCCACATTCTGATAGTGCGTGGCGTTGAACAGATTGAGGTTCTTGCCGAAATTGTTGACGAAATAGAGGTAGGAATAAGGATTCTTCGTCTGCAGGAATGGCGTGTTCTCCTTGGTGTAGAACCACGAGGAAAACGGATTTTTCTTGAACACGAAACCCGACGAAGAAGCGGGATTGAATTCCAGCACTTGGTCGGGCATACCCAGACTGCCGCGCGAATTGCGGAAATCGTGATGCTGATAGGTGGCGTCGAAAATCTGAAAACCGTCCAAGGGATAGCTCAGGGTGTCGAAAACGGGAAGCCCGCTCTGCATGGCATAGTCGAAATAGCGCACCGTCTCGCCCTTGTTGCGGGCTATGCCGAGAAGCCGGGCCCTGCGTGCGGAATCGCGCTGCTGTTGCGGTGTGAGCGGCAGATAGGTGGCTTCGTCAGCCGCCGTGGAGGTCGAGAAAATCCCCGCATCCGAAGGATCGGAAGGGGGAATCACCTCGGTGGAGGTCTGCTGCGACTTCGACCGCACCTCCTCCGTTCCGACGGGTACTTGCGCCGCCGAAATTCCCGCGCCCAACGCGAAAGCAAACAGAACAGGCAGGAGGCGCATGGCGGTCTTACGAAAGTTTAAAGGCTATATACTTGATTTTTCTCCCCTCGCTCAGCCATCTTTTCTCGTAGAAAGTCTGCACCCGCGCCGCATCCCCGAAATCGGCCGTCTCGGCATACAAATCGGCGGTATTGTAGAGAATCTCGTAGCCGGCGGGCTTCACCACCTCGTGCAGACAGTATTCATACAGATCGGTGTCGTCGGTCTTGAGGTGAATCACGCCCCTGCCCTGCGGCAGAACCTTGCGGTAACGGTCCAAAAAGACCGGAGAACACAGCCTTTTCCTAGGCTTGGAGGGCTGAGGGTCGGGAAAGGTTATCCAGATTTCCGAAATCTCGCCGGGGGCGAACACACGGTCCAGAAATTCGGCGCGGGTACGCACAAAAGCCACGTTGGAGATGGATTCCTCGAGCGCGGTCTTGCAACCTCTCCACAAACGGGCGCCCTTGATGTCCAGCCCCACATAGTTTTTTCCGGGCGAAAGACGCGCCAGCCCCACCGTATAGTCGCCCTTGCCGCAACCGATTTCCAAAACCACGGGGGCGGTGCGGGCGTAATACGCCTCGTTCCACTTTCCCCGTAGCGGACTTTCCCACGGCTCTATGGTGGCGGGATACTGAAAGAGATTGCCGAAGCTTAAGTTCTCTTCGAATCTGGCAAGTTTATTCTTCCCCAAAACGTCTTTTTACTTGGTGTTTTTTACTTGGTGAAAATCCAACACTCCATCTTCTTGTTGTCGCGGATGTCGGTACGCGCGGCCATCGCTTCCTCTCTCGTGGCGCAGGTCTTTACGCTCACATAATAGATGGTCTTCACCTCGTTATACAGAACCGTGGCGTTCAGGCCCGATTCCCGCAGTTTCTCCGCCTGCCCGAAAGCGTTGGACTGATCGCGGAAACCGCCTACAATGATATAGAAACGACCGGGTTGCGGTTTCACGGCCGCAATTTCGCTCTCCGTCGTCTTGGTCTTGGGGCGGGCGGGCTGGGCCGCAGGTTTCTCCGCAGGCTTTTCCACCGGCTTGGCGGCAGGTTTGGTGCTGGCCAGCGGTTTGGGTGATGCTTTCGCCGCCTTTTCCGCCTCTTTCCGTTCTTTCTCTCCTGCTATAATCTGCTGCTCCACGGCCTTGTTCTCCGCCGCATTCTTGTTCATCTCGCTCTCGGTGGCGGACGTCATCTCTTCCCCGTAAATCATCTCATCCACATTCTCCTCCAAATCCATCTCATCCATAGCCGGCAGACCCATCTGCACGGCCACAGGCTCGGCTCCTATCCCCAGCACATCGCGGCGGATGGGGGTTACGGAAAACATCAATACCAACAGAACCGCAATGGCGCAGAGTGCAATAAACCACCACCGCGTGTAGAAAGGTTCCGCCTCCCCTCTTTCGGGGCGCACGGGGCGGGGCTGCGGCCTTGTCGGGCGATTGCCGGAGCCGCCCAAGGCAATCGTCTTGCCCGAACCGCCCGGATTGGGCACGGCGCGGGGCTTGGGCTTCTCGATATTCGGGCGGGCGGGACGCTGGGGTCGGCTTATCGGAGGCAATACCAACCGTTCGGGTTGTGCCTCTGCGGGGGCGGGTCTGACGGGCTCCACGGAGGGAACGGAAGGCGCGACGGTCGTCGTGGGCGCGGACGGCCCCTCCAATCCGAAATGAGCGTCGTTCTCGCTTTCCTGTGCCACGAAAGGATTGAAATTCACACGGTCCTGCTCAATCACAAAGGTCCCCACACCCTCCACGTTCACCATGCCTGCACCTTTCAATTCCTGAAGAAGCTCGCGCACCCAGGACTCCATTCCCTGACGCACTTCTTCTTCGGTTATATTTTCTTCGAAAGCGATAAAATTCAAGAATGCCTTGTCGTTGGGCGTCACTTCCTTAAAAAGGATACAGGCCTTTCCGCCTCTCTGTCCTGCATAAAA
Source organism: bacterium (assembly GCA_014803485.1). GTDB lineage: Bacteria > Bacteroidota > Bacteroidia > Bacteroidales > P3 > Pullibacteroides. The sequence continues at coordinate 5,992 of JAAVBQ010000056.1, forward strand.
CACACCCAATCCCGGAACAGCGGCCTCCATGGCGGGCTGTTCGGTCAAAAACCTTTTCAAATATTCGGTAACTTTCATATCCTCTGGTTTTATAAAATCGTTTTCTACTATTTAAACTAATTAAAACAAGCCGTTTATCTGTGCGTCAATCCGCTCGATAATCGAACCCAAATCTTCGGGTTTGTTGCGGAAATCCAAATCATCCACATCCACAATCAGCAGTTTGCCCTGCGTGTAATGCTTGATCCACTCCTCGTAGCGTTCGTTCAGGCTCTTGAGGTAGTCCAGACGGATGCCGTCTTCGTAATCCCTGCCCCGCAACTGAATCTGTCTTACCAACGTAGGCACCTCCGCACGCAGATACACCAGCAGGTCGGGCGGTTGGATAAAGGAATTCATCAACTCGAACAGCGACACGTAGTTTTCGAAATCGCGCGTGGTCATCAGCCCCATCGCATGCAGGTTGGGCGCAAAGATATAGGCATCCTCGTAGATAGTTCTGTCCTGAACGATGTTCTTGCCTTTCTTGCGGATGTCGAGAATCTGACGGAAGCGCGTATTGAGAAAATAAATCTGAATGTTGAACGACCATCGGCGCATATCCTCGTAGAAGCTGTCCAGATAGGGGTTGTCGTCCACGGCCTCGTACATGGGCTTCCACTTGTAGTGCTTCGCTAAAAGTCCCGTAAGCGTGGTCTTTCCTGAGCCGATATTACCGGCGATGGCCAAGTGCATCATGGTTCAAAAGATTATGAAATCCTCAACTGTATATAAGTCTGCTAAAATACAAATAAACCGAGAGTGAAGCAAGAAACCCCGAAACCTTCCGGTTCCGGGGTTTCCTTCCTCGCTCCGCCACCGCCTCAGGCCTCCGCCGGAGGTATATTCATATAGGCGGGCGTCGCATTGGGTTCCGGCTCGGTGATAGTTCCGAAAACACTCTCGTACTTACGGACGTTATCGGCCAAAGCCCGCATCAGACGCTTGGCGTGTTGCGGTGTCAGAATCACCCGCGACTTCACCCTCGCTTTCTCCACACCCGGCATCATGCGGATAAAATCCACGATGAATTCGGCCTGCGAATGCGTAATCAGGGCCAGGTTGGCGTACATACCTTCGGCCACCTCGGCGGGCAATTCAATCTGCAACTTCTTTTCTTCCTTTTCCATCTTAGTTTTCGCTGTCGACGTTCAGCAAGGCTTCGTATTCGTCTTTCGAATACACCACATTGCCGCGATATTCGTTCAAACCCGTACCGGCGGGAATCAAGTGACCCACCAACACGTTTTCCTTCAGGCCTTCCAAGTAGTCCACCTTGCCGTTGATGGCGGCATCGGTAAGCACCTTGGTGGTTTCCTGGAACGAAGCGGCCGAGAGGAAACTCTTAACCTGCAACGAAGCGCGGGTGATACCCTGCAATACCTGACGGGCCACGGCGGGACGCGCATCGCGCACCTCCACCAACTTCATGCCCTTGCGGCGCAACACCGAATTCTCGTCGCGCAAGGCACGGGCCGACAGAATCTGTCCGGCCTTCACCGTTTCGGAATCCCCGGCATCAAGCACCACTTTTTCGCCGTAGATCTTGTCGTTTTCTTCCACAAAATCCACTTTGTTCACCATTTCGCCCTCAAGGAAATTGGTGTCGCCCGGATCGAGCACTTCCACCTTACGCATCATCTGACGCACAATCACTTCAAAGTGCTTGTCGTTGATCTTCACACCCTGCAGACGATATACTTCCTGAATTTCGTTCACAATGTATTCCTGCACCTTCATCGGGCCCTTGATGGCCAAGATGTCGGCCGGTGTCACAGCGCCTTCCGAAAGCGGCGTACCCGCCTTCACGTAGTCGTTTTCCTGCGCCAAAATCTGCTTGGATGTAGGAATGAGGTAAGATTTCACATCGCCCATACGCGAGGTAAGGATAACTTCCTTGTGTCCGCGCTTGAGTTTCTTGCCGAAGCTTACCACACCGTCGATTTCGGCCACAATGGCGGGGTCGGACGGGTTGCGCGCCTCGAACAGTTCCGTAACGCGGGGCAGACCGCCCGTGATGTCGCCCGACTTGCCGAACGAACGGGGGATTTTCACCAGAATATCACCCGCCTTGATGTTCATATCGTCTTCCAACTGCACGTGCGCTCCCACGGGAATATCGTAAATCTTGAGCACCTCGCCGTTCTTGTCCACAATGTTGATGGCGGGCGTCTTGGATTTCTGACGCGATTCGATGATCACCTTGTCCTTGTAGCCGGTCTGTTCGTCCGATTCCTCGCGGTAGGTGACGTTCTCAATCAGGTTCTGCAACGAAACCTTACCCGACACTTCCGAAACGATGACGGCGTTGTAGGGATCCCAGTCGGCAATCTTGGTGCCGGCCTTCACCGCATCTCCGGGCTGCACATAGAGCGACGCACCGTAGGGAATGTTGGTGTTGGTGAGCACCGAATGCGTGTTGGGGTCCACCAGACGCATTTCGGCCGAACGGCCGATAACCACCTGATGCTTGCCCTCGTCGGTCTTGTAATCCACCGCACGCAGTTCCTCGATTTCCACGATACCGTCGTATTTGACGGTGATGTTGGAGTTGATGCCGGTATTGCCGCCGGCCACACCGCCCACGTGGAAGGTACGGAGCGTAAGCTGCGTACCGGGCTCGCCGATGGACTGGGCGGCGATAACACCCACCGCCTCGCCTTTCTGCACCATCTTGTTGGTGGCCAGATTTCGGCCGTAGCACTTGGCGCAGACACCGTGTTTGGATTCGCAGGTAAGCACCGAACGGATTTCCACTTCCTCTATCGGCGATTCCTCGATTTCCTTGGCTATGTCTTCGGTGATTTCCTCACCCGCCTTCACAATGAGCTTGCCGGTTTGCGGGTGAATCACATCATCGATGGTGGTGCGACCCAAAATCCTTTCGTAGAGCGATTCCACCACATCGTCGTTTTTCTTGAGCGCCGTGGCAATCAAGCCGCGTTGCGTGTGGCAGTCTTCCTCCGAAATAATCACATCCTGCGAAACGTCCACAAGACGACGCGTCAGATAACCGGCGTCGGCGGTCTTCAACGCGGTGTCGGCAAGACCCTTGCGCGCACCGTGCGTGGAGATGAAGTACTCCAATACCGAAAGACCTTCCTTGAAGTTCGACAAGATAGGGTTCTCGATGATTTCGCCGCCGCTGGCGCCCGATTTCTGGGGCTTGGCCATAAGGCCACGCATACCGCACAGCTGACGGATCTGTTCCTTCGAACCACGCGCGCCCGAATCCAACATCATGTAGACGGGGTTGAAACCCTGACGGTCGGACGACAACTGCTGCATCACCGCATTGGTGAGCTTGTTGTTGGTATGTGTCCAGATATCGATAATCTGATTGTAGCGTTCGTTGTTGGTGATGAAACCCATGTTGTAGTTGTTCATCACTTCGTCCACGTCGCTGTTTGCCTTGGTAATGAGTTCCTCCTTCACCTGCGGGATAATCACGTCGCCGAGGTTGAACGAAAGACTGCCCCTGAATGCGGTGCGGTAGCCCATGCTCTTGATATCGTCGAGGAATTTCACCGTGCGCGACATGCCGCATTTCTTGAGCACGTCGGAGATGATGTCACGCAACGACTTCTTCGTCAGCAGTTCGTTGATGAAACCATATTCCTTGGGCACCACCTGATTGAACAGGATACGGCCCACGGTGGTCTCGAGCAGATAGGGCTTGCCCTCTGCGTCCGTCAGACGAATCTTCACCCATGCGTGCATATCCACCTTGCCCTCGTTGTGGGCGATGATGGCCTCTTCGTCCGAATAGAACACCGAGCCCTCGCCTTTCACCACGAAGTCCTTTTCGGTCTTCAGGCCCTTGGTCAGATAATACAGACCCAAGACCATGTCCTGCGAAGGCACCGTGATAGGCGCACCGTTGGCGGGGTTGAGAATGTTGTGCGAAGCCAGCATCAGAAGCTGGGCTTCCAAAATCGCCGCATTGCCGAGAGGCACGTGCACGGCCATCTGGTCTCCGTCGAAGTCGGCGTTGAAGGCCGTACAGCACAAGGGGTGCAGACGCATGGCCTTACCCTCGATCAGCTTGGGCTGGAACGCCTGGATACCCAGACGGTGCAAGGTCGGGGCACGGTTCATCAGAACGGGATGACCTTTCAATATGTTTTCAAGAATATCCCAAACGATGGGATCCTTGCGTTCTACAATCTTCTTGGCCGATTTCACGGTCTTCACGATGCCGCGTTCCAACATCTTGCGGATGATGAAAGGCTTGTACAATTCGGCGGCCATGTCCTTGGGAAGACCCATTTCGTTCATCTTCAAATCGGGCCCTACCACGATAACCGAACGTCCGGAATAGTCCACACGTTTACCCAAGAGGTTTTGACGGAAACGGCCCTGCTTTCCTTTCAAACTGTCGGAAAGGGATTTGAGCATACGGGTACCCTCGCTCTTGGACGAACGGGCCTTGCGCGAATTGTCGAACAGCGAATCGACGGCTTCCTGCAACATACGCTTCTCGTTGCGCATAATCACGTCGGGAGCCTTGATTTCGATGAGTTTCTTGAGACGGTTGTTGCGGATGATGACGCGACGATACAAATCGTTCAAGTCGGACGTGGCGAAACGACCGCCGTCGAGGGGCACCAAAGGCCGCAAATCGGGCGGAATCACCGGAATCACCTTCATGATCATCCATTCGGGACGGTTCTCGATACGGGTCTGCGATTCGCGGAAAGCCTCCACCACGTTGAGCCGCTTCAAGGCTTCCTGCTTGCGTTGCTGCGAGGTTTCGTTATTGGCCTTGTCGCGCAATTCGTAGGAAAGCGATTCCACATCGATTTCCTTCAGCAAATCGTAGAGAGCCTCGCCACCCATCTTGGCGATGAACTTGTTGGGGTCCTCGTCGTCGAGCAACTGGTTGTCGGCGGGCAGAGAGTCGATAATGGCGTAATACTCTTCGTCCGAAAGGAACTGCAGTTTCTCGATGCCGTCCTTGGCCTTGATACCGGGTTGAATCACCACATACTTCTCGTAGTAGATGATCGATTCCAGTTTTTTGGTCTGGATGCCGAGCAAAGCCCCGATTTTATTGGGCAGCGAACGGAAGAACCAGATATGCGCTACGGGCACCACCAGCTGGATGTGGCCCATACGTTCGCGACGCACTTTCTTTTCGGTAACTTCCACACCGCAACGGTCGCAGACAATACCCTTATAACGAATTCTCTTATACTTTCCGCAATGACATTCCCAGTCTTTGGTGGGACCGAAAATACGCTCACAGAAAAGCCCGTCACTTTCCGGCTTGTAGGTACGATAGTTAATCGTCTCCGGTTTGGTCACTTCTCCGTGCGAACGTTCCAGAATCGTTTCGGGCGAAGCGAGGCTTACCGTGATTTTATTGAAGTCCAGCATTACCGGACCTTCTTTCTTCAATGCCATATCTTGTATTGAATTATATTACAACTAAATTCTATTTCGAAAAGGTGATTTCCAAGCCCAAGCCACGCAATTCGTTCACCAAAACGTTGAACGATTCGGGAATGGAGGGCGTAGGCATATTCTCACCTTTCACAATAGCTTCGTAGGTCTTGGCACGTCCGACCACATCGTCCGACTTCACGGTGAGCACTTCCTGCAGGATATTGGCCGCACCGAAGGCTTCGAGCGCCCAGATTTCCATTTCTCCGAACCTCTGACCGCCGAACTGCGCCTTACCGCCCAGAGGCTGCTGGGTGATGAGCGAGTACGGTCCGATGGAACGGGCGTGCATCTTGTCGTCGATCATGTGGTGGAGCTTAATCATGTAGATATAGCCCACGGTTGCCGGCTGGTCGAAACGTTCGCCCGTTTCCCCGTCGTAGAGGTAGGTGCGGCCGTAGCGCGGCAGACCCGCCTTGTCGGTATAGGCGTCGATTTCTTCGGGCATGGCGCCGTCGAAAATAGGCGTGGCGAACTGCAGGCCCAGTTTCTTGCCGGCCCAACCCAAAACGGTCTCGTAAATCTGCCCCAAGTTCATACGCGAAGGTACGCCCAGAGGGTTCAACACGATATCCACCGGAGTTCCGTCCGCAAGGAAAGGCATATCTTCGGCACGTACGATACGCGCCACAATACCCTTGTTTCCGTGACGGCCCGACATCTTGTCGCCGATCTTGAGCTTGCGCTTCTTGGCAATCGTCACCTTGGCCATCTGCACGATACCGCCGGGCAGTTCATCGCCCACGGTAGCCACAAACTTGTCGCGCTGGAAACGTCCGAAAATCTCGCGATACTTGATGTTGTAGTTGTTGAGCAGGCGTTTTACGCAATCGTTGATTTCCGCATTGGCCGTCCAGTCCGAAGGATTGATGGTCTGATAATCCAATTCGGTCAGGGCCTTCGCCGTGAAGCGGGCTTTCTTTACAATCACCTCTTCCTTGAGGTTGCTGTAAACCCCGGCCGAAGGCGTGGAGCCCAGAATCGAAAGGAGTTTTTCCACCAAGCGGGCCTTGAGCGCCTGACTTTCCTTGGTGAATACCTTTTCGAGTTCCTTTACCGTATCCTTGTCTTTGGCCTTGCCCTTGCGGTCTTTGATGGAGCGGCTGAACAAGCGTTTGCCGATAACCACACCCGTCACCGAAGGCGGCGTCTTGAGCGAGGCATCCTTCACATCGCCCGCCTTGTCGCCGAAAATGGCGCGCAAGAGTTTTTCTTCGGGCGTGGGATCCGATTCGCCCTTGGGCGTAATCTTACCGATAAGGATATCGCCTTCCTTCACTTCGGCACCCACACGGATCAGACCGTTGCTGTCGAGGTCTTTGGTGGCTTCCTGACTCACGTTGGGAATATCGTTGGTCAGTTCCTCCATACCGCGCTTGGTTTCGCGCACATCCATCGTGTATTCGTCCACGTGAATGGAGGTGAAAAAGTCGTTCTTGATGGCGTTTTCACTGATAACGATGGCATCCTCGAAGTTATATCCCTTCCAGGGCATGAACGCCACCATAAGGTTGCGTCCCAACGCCAGCGAGCCGTCTTTGGTGGCGTAGCCTTCGCAAAGCACCTGCCCCTTCTTCACCTTGTCGCCCTTGCGGACAATCGGCGAAAGGTTGATGCACGAGCTTTGGTTGGTACGCTGGAATTTGGTGAGATGATAGGTCTTTTCGTCCTCGTCGAAGCTTACCAAACGGTCTGTGTCGTCCATTTCGTAGCGGATGGTGATGGTGGTGGCGTCCACATAGGTAACCACACCGTCGCCCTCGGCATTGATAAGCACGCGGGAATCCTGCGCCACATAGGGCTCCAGACCCGTACCCACAATAGGCACTTCGGGATTGAGCAAGGGAACGGCCTGACGCATCATGTTCGAACCCATCAAGGCACGGTTGGCGTCGTCGTGTTCGAGGAAGGGAATCAACGAAGCGGCGATGGAGGCAATCTGGTTGGGAGCCACGTCCATCAAGGTTACCTGTTCGCGGTCCACGATGGGGAAGTCGGCCAGGTGACGCACCTTCAGACGGCTGTCGCGGATGGTGCCGTCTTTTTCGAGAGAGGTGCTGGCCTGTGCGATGATATGGTCTTCTTCTTTCTCGGCGGTGAGGTATACCGGGGCTTCGTTAATCTTGACCTTGCCGTTTTCCACTTTGTAGTAGGGCGTTTCGATAAAGCCCAACTTGTCGATGACGGCATAGCAGCACAACGACGAGATAAGACCGATGTTGGGGCCTTCGGGCGTTTCAATCGTACACAGACGGCCGTAGTGCGTGTAGTGAACGTCGCGAACCTCGAAACCGGCGCGCTCGCGGCTCAGACCTCCGGGACCCAGGGCGGAAATACGGCGCTTGTGCGTCACTTCCGAAAGCGGGTTGGTCTGGTCCATGAACTGCGAAAGCTGATTGGTGCCGAAGAAAGAGTTGATCACCGAACTCAAGGTCTTGGCGTTTATCAGATCGGTAGGCGTGAACACCTCGTTGTCGCGCACGTTCATGCGCTCGCGGATGGTGCGTGCCATACGGTTCAGACCCACGCCGAACTGTGCGTAGAGCTGTTCGCCCACGGTGCGGATACGACGGTGACTCAAGTGGTCGATATCGTCCACTTCGGCGTGCGAATTGATAAGCTTGATAAGATGCTTGATGATGCAGATGATGTCTTCTTTGGTGAGCACGCGCGTCTCGAGCGGAATGTTCAATTCCAGCTTGCGGTTGATGCGGTAGCGTCCCACCTCGCCCAAATCGTAGCGCTTGTCCGAGAAGAAGAGCTTTTCGATAATGCCTCGGGCCGTTTCTTCATCGGGCGGTTCGGCGTTGCGCAACTGCCTGTAGATGAATTCCACCGCTTCCTTGGCATTGTTGGCGGCATCTTTCTGCAAAGTATTGAAGATGATGGAGCAATCCATATGATCCTCCCGCTCCTCCTGGTGCAGCAGAATCGACTTGATGCCCGCATCCACGATAAGGTCGATGTGGCTTTCCTCCAACTCGGTCTCACGGTCGATGAGCACTTCGGTACGCTCAATCGAAACCACTTCGCCCGTATCTTCGTCCACAAAGTCTTCCACCCACGTGCGAACCACACGGGCGGCCAACTTGGAACCTATATATTTCTTGAGACCCGCACGCGATACTTTCACTTCTCTCGCCAGGTCGAAAATTTCGAGAATGTCTTTGTCCGTCTCGTAGCCTATGGCACGCAGAAGCGTGGTGATAGGCAACTTCTTCTTACGGTCGATATAGGCGTACATCACGTTGTTGATGTCGGTGGTGAATTCCATCCACGAACCCTTGAACGGAATGATGCGCGCCGAATAAAGCTGCTGCCCGTTGGTATGGTAGCTGGTGCCGAAGAACACACCGGGCGAACGATGCAACTGCGAAACGATAACCCTTTCCGCACCGTTGATGATGAACGAACCACCGGGAGTCATGTAGGGAATCATACCCAAGTAAACCTCTTGGATGATGTCCTTGAAGTCTTCGTGATCGCTGTCGGTGCAGAAGAGTTTGAGCTTGGCCTTGAGGGGCACGCTGTAGGTGAGCCCTCTGTCCAAACACTCCTCTATGCTGTAACGGGGAGGATCGATGAAATAATCCAGAAACTCCAGAACGAAATTGTTCCGGGCGTCGGTAATGGGAAAATTCTCGGCAAAAACCTTGTAAAGCCCTTCGTTGACACGATTTTCGGGATTGGTCTCCAACTGAAAAAAGTCCTGGAAGGACTTTAGTTGAATATCAAGAAAATCAATATGCTCGGCCGGGCGGGTCGAAGCAAAATTTATCTTTTTAACAGCCTTTGTCGTCAAAGTAGTATGGTTTTAAATAAGACGATGGAACCTCTAGCCCCTCTTGGCTCAATACACAAAACACGAGGGGGCGGCATTCTTGCCGTACCCCCTCATGTTCGGAAATACGGAAGCGGAAATTATTTCATCTCCACTTCGGCACCGGCTTCTTCCAAGCTCTTCTTCAAAGCTTCGGCTTCGGCCTTGCTGATGCCTTCCTTGACGGTCTTGGGAGCACCGTCAACCAATTCCTTGGCTTCTTTCAAGCCGAGGCTGGCCAATTCTTTCACCAATTTAACCACGGCCAATTTGTTGGCACCGCCCGACTTCAGAATAACATCGAAGTGCGTTTTTTCTTCAGCGGCACCACCGGCAGCGGCACCACCGGCAGCGGGAGCTGCAACGGCTACAGCGGCGGCAGCGGGTTCGATGCCGTATTCATTCTTCAATACATCGGCCAGTTCTTTCACTTCCTTTACGGTAAGACCAACCAATTGTTCTGCGATAACTTTAATATCTGCCATTGTTTTGACTTTTTAAATGGTTTCTAAAATGTTGTTTTTTTTACCTTGTTCAGGATTAAGCCTGTTCCGGTCTTTCGGAAAGCGCCTTCACCACGCCGGCCACCGTGTTGGGAGCCGATTCCAAAGAGCCCAATACATTCTGCAAGGGCGACTGAAGGAGGGTGAGGATTTCTCCGATAAGTTCGTTCTTGGATTTGATCTGAACCAAAGCATCCAAACTTGCATCACCCATGTAGAAGGATTCTTCCACATACGCACCCTTGAGAATGGGCACGTCCGAACGCTTTCTGAATTCCTTGATGATCATCGCGGGAGCCTTGTTGACATCCGAAAGCATGATGGCCGTGGTGCCTTTCAACACCGGCATCAGTTCCGAATAGTCGGTTCCCGTCTTTTCCAAGGCTTTTCTAAGCAAGGTATTCTTCACCATTATCAACTTGACGCCTTGACGGAAGCAGGCACGTCTCAAATTGCTCGTAGCGGCGGCATTCATTCCTGTAATGTCGGTCACATACAAGTGAGGTTTCGACGTAATCTGCTCGTAGAGGGCGTCCAGGACTTTGGCTTTGTCTTCTTTCTTCATACCTCGTTAATTACCTGTTTGTTTAAATTAGATGGATTTGGGGTCCACCTTGATACCGGGACTCATGGTGCTGGACAGATAGATACTGTTCACATAAGTACCTTTGGCCGACGACGGTTTGAGTTTGACAATCATCTGGAGCAGTTCACGGGCGTTGTCCGCGATTTTTTCCGCGTCGAACGACACCTTGGCCACTCCGGCATGAACGATACCCAATTTGTCAACCTTGAAGTCGATCTTACCGGCCTTGACTTCCTTAACCGCCTTGCCAATTTCCATGGTAACGGTTCCGGTTTTGGGGTTAGGCATAAGTCCGCGGGGACCCAGTACCTTTCCCAATGCCCCGACTTTGGGCATTACACTCGGCATGGTAATAACAACGTCAATGTCCGTCCAACCGCCTTTGATTTTCTCTACGTATTCTTCCAATCCGTAGTAATCGGCTCCGGCTTCCTTGGCCTCTTCGATCTTGTCGGGCGTGCAGAGTACCAATACGCGGGTCTGCTTACCGGTTCCGTGAGGCAGAGTCACCACCCCGCGAACCATCTGGTTGGCTTTACGCGGATCAACACCCAGGCGGACGTCCAAGTCGACAGAAGCATCGAATTTGGTGTAGGTGAGTTCTTTCACGAGAGCCGCAGCTTCGTTCAAAGAATAAACCTTCGCCTTATCGAATTTGGTCAAGGCTTCTTTTCTTTTCTTAGAGATTTTTGCCATTGTTGTTGTTTGTAAAATGTTATTCACTTGGTCTGTCCGCAAGCGTAACTCCTGCGGACATCAAGGCCTTATTCCAGTTCGGCAGGCTTTTGGCCGGTTACTTCGATACCCATGCTGCGCGCCGTGCCGGCAACCATTTTCATGGCCGAGGCAATGGTGAAGCAGTTCAAGTCGGGCATCTTTTCTTCGGCGATGGTGCGTACCTGATCCCACGTCACCTTGGCAACCTTGTTACGGTTGGGTTCGGCAGAACCTTTCTTCGCTTTCGAGGCCTCTTTGAGCTGTACGGCAACCGGAGGGGTCTTTACTACGAATTCAAACGATTTATCGGCGAACACCGTGATGATGACGGGAAGAACCTTGCCCGCCTTATCCTGCGTACGCGCGTTAAACTGTTTGCAGAATTCCATAATGTTGACACCCTTGGCACCCAGGGCAGGACCCACGGGAGGCGAAGGATTGGCAGCACCGCCTTTGATCTGCAACTTGATTAAGGCACTAACTTGTTTTGCCATTTTTGTCGTGATTAAATATGAAAAAACAATTATGAAACCGTATTACTCTTTCTCTACTTGGGAGAAGTTCAATTCGAGAGGTGTCTTTCGCCCAAAGATCTTCACCATTACCTTCAGTTTCTTCTTTTCTTCCTTCACCTCTTCAATCACAGCCGAGAAATTGCTGAACGGTCCGTCGATAACCTTGACCGGTTCGCCCACGATAAAGGGTTCTGCCGGTCTTTCGGGAGAGTCGGCCAATTCGTCCACCTTGTTGAGGATACGTTGAACCTCGGCGGGACGCAAAGGCGCAGGTTCGCCCTGATTACCCAGAAAACCGATAACACCCGGCACGTTCTTGATGACGTGTTGGATTTCACCGATCAAAAGAGCCTCAATCAGAACATAGCCGGGGAGGTAAGTCTTCTCGACGCTCACCTTCTTGCCGTTGCGAAGGGTATAGACCTTCTCGGTAGGGATAAGCACCTGCGAGATATAATCACGGAGATTAAGCCTGGAAATTTCGCTTTCCAGATATTCCTTGACTTTCTTTTCCTCACCGCTGGTGGCACGGATAACGTACCAATTCTTTACTTGTTCGGACATACTTTCTCAATCGGATTTGCGTTTGTCTCCCCCGCCCTTTCGGACGGCTCACCCGGAGTCAAACGGAACTGAATTTAATGTGCGGGATTAACCCGGGGTAATATGGATTTCAGCCGTGCGGATAACCGGCAGACACCGGAAGCTGTGCCTGAGAAAACCCGGCCGCCGCCCGACCTATTCATTTTTATCTCAAAAGGTCGTATATGTAACCCAAGATGCCTTTCCAACTCAGGTCGGGATGCACCCCGATCACCATATCCATGATAAACACGACCAAAGCGATAAGCAACGCCGCCACAAACACCACAACCGCGCTGTTCTGCAGTTCGGAATACGTAGGCCAGGTCACTTTGTGCAACAATTCGTCCCGGCTCGCTTTGACGTAATTGACAAACTTCGACATCTTTTTGCGTATTAGGTTTTCTACACGGAAAATCCCGCCAGTCCCTCGGACTTGCAGGAAACCCTTTTTTCGTTTTTGGCAGGAGCAGAGAGAATCGAACTCCCATCAACGGTTTTGGAGACCGCTATTCTACCATTAAACTATGCTCCTAAACTACTTGCGGGTTAGTCCCTGTCGGACTTGTGAGCCAACCCCTTAGAGAATAACCCGCGCGTAGCAGAGGACGCAGCCTCTATTTTGAATCCTTGGTTAGTCGAGGATTTCGGTTACCTGACCGGCACCTACCGTTCTACCACCTTCACGGATAGCGAAACGGAGGTTCTGGTTCATGGCGATGGGCGCCAGCAACTTAACCTCGATGGTCAAGTTATCGCCGGGCATAACCATTTCCACACCCTGCGGCAACACGATTTCGCCGGTAACGTCAGTGGTTCTGAAATAGAACTGAGGACGATAGTTGTTGTGGAACGGCGTGTGACGGCCACCTTCTTCTTTCTTCAGGATATAAACCTGAGCCTTGAAGTGCTTGTGCGGGGTTACGGAACCGGGTTTCGCGATAACCATACCACGACGGATCTGGTCTTTTTCGATACCGCGGAGCAACAGACCTACGTTGTCGCCGGCTTCGCCGCGTTCCAGAATCTTGCGGAACATTTCAACACCCGTAACGGTCGATTTGAGTTTTTCATCACCCATACCGATGATTTCAACGGGGTCGCCGGAGTTGATGACACCGGATTCAACACGACCGGTGGCAACGGTACCACGACCGGTGATGGAGAACACGTCTTCGATAGGCATCAAGAAATCTTTGTCCACATCGCGCTGCGGCAGGGGAATCCATTCGTCAACGGCGGCCATCAATTCCATGATTTTTTCTTCCCACTTGGGTTCGCTGTTCAAACCACCCAAAGCGGAACCACGGATGATGGGCGTGTTGTCACCGTCATATTCGTAGAACGAAAGCAGTTCGCGGATTTCCATTTCAACGAGGTCGAGCAATTCGGGGTCGTCCACCAAGTCGACCTTGTTCATGAAAACAACGATACGGGGCACACCTACCTGACGGGCCAACAGAATGTGTTCGCGCGTCTGGGGCATGGGACCGTCGGTGGCGGCAACTACCAGAATGGCACCGTCCATCTGGGCGGCACCGGTAACCATATTCTTTACATAGTCGGCGTGGCCCGGGCAGTCAACGTGTGCATAGTGACGGTTTTCCGTCTGATACTCAACGTGAGCGGTGTTGATGGTGATACCGCGTTCCTTTTCTTCGGGAGCGTTGTCGATAGAATCGAACGATTTCACTTCCGAAAGACCTTTCTTAGCCAAAACGGTGGTGATGGCGGCAGTCAAGGTGGTTTTGCCGTGGTCAACGTGACCGATGGTACCAATGTTCACGTGGGGTTTGGTACGCACAAATGTTTCTTTTGCCATTTTGTAAAGTGTTTTTAATTATATACAACAATATGCGTGAAGCAAAACCTTGCCCCCGCTGTCTTTTTGAGCCGACGACGAGATTTGAACTCGTGACCTCTTCCTTACCAAGGAAGTGCTCTACCACTGAGCTACGTCGGCGTTCCTTCGTGAGCGGAAGACGGGGCTCGAACCCGCCGCCTGTAGCTTGGAAGGCTACCGCTCTACCAAATGAGCTACTTCCGCGTGACGTGGGAGGGGAAGGATTCGAACCTTCGAAGGCGAAGCCGACAGATTTACAGTCTGTTCCATTTGACCGCTCTGGAACCCTCCCGTCTTGCGACACCGGCCTGCGTCTTGATGTCGCGGAATCTTGAGCCAATGAAGGGACTCGAACCCACGACCGGCTGATTACAAATCAGCTGCTCTACCAACTGAGCTACATTGGCGTCTTGCGCTTTCAGGCGTGTCTGCCGCAAAAAGGACTGCAAAGATACAATCTTTTTGATAAAATCCAAACACCGGAATTCTTTTTCCCTGCCGGACCTTATCGTTTTGCACGGACAACCCATCCCCTGACGCACAAAAAACACCCGCAAACCGAATGCTTTACAAAGTTTTCAAAAAACTCTTCCTCAAAAATGAGGGGGCAAAGGTACGATTTTGATTTTTGAAATACAAACTTTTTTTTGCCTTTGTGGGGGGCTTTGTCTACTTTTGCGGCTCGATTTTCGGAAACGGAAGCGGCTTATCACCTTATAAAAATCAATTTTTCAAAAAAATGAAATTACAGGGACTCGATTTCAAGCCCAAATTTTTCTCCAGCATGAAGGGCTATACCCGGGAAGCCTTTATGGCGGACCTGATGGCAGGTATCATCGTGGGCATCGTGGCCTTGCCTTTGGCCATCGCCTTCGGTATCGCTTCGGGCGTGAGCCCAGAAAAGGGTATCATCACCGCCATCGTGGCGGGATTCATCATTTCGTTTCTGGGAGGCAGCAAGGTGCAGATCGGAGGGCCCACAGGCGCGTTCATCGTCATCATCTACGGCATCATCCAGCAATACGGCATCGAGGGGCTTACGGTGGCCACGCTCATGGCGGGCGTGCTGTTGATATTGCTGGGCGTGTTCAAGCTCGGCACGGTCATCAAGTTCATCCCCTACCCCATCATCATCGGCTTTACGGCCGGTATCGCCGTCACCATTTTCACAACGCAGATAGCCGACATTTTCGGCTTGGATTTCCAAGGAGAGAAGGTGCCCGGCGACTTTATCGGCAAATGGTTGCTCTATTTCCGGCATTTCGATTCGGTGAACTGGTGGAACGCGCTTACGGCGGTGGTGAGCATCCTCATCATCGCGCTCTCGCCCAAGGTGGTGAAGAAAATTCCCGGCTCGTTGATTGCCATCGTATTGGTGACGGTGGGCGTGTACTGCCTCAAGGAATTCGCGGGGATTTCCTGCATTCCCACTATCGGCGACCGTTTCACCATAGATTCGCACTTGCCCGATGCCACCATGCCTTCCTTGGATTGGGAGGCGGTGAAGAACCTCTTTCCCGTAGCCATCACCATCGCCGTGTTGGGAGCCATCGAGAGCCTTCTCTCGGCGGCGGTGGCCGACGGTGTGACGGGCGACCGGCACAATTCCAACACCGAACTGATAGCCCAGGGCATCGCCAACATGGTGACGCCTCTTTTCGGCGGCATTCCCGCCACGGGGGCGATTGCACGCACCATGACCAACATCAACAACGGAGGGCGCACCCCCGTGGCGGGAATCGTGCACGCGGTGGTGTTGCTGCTGATTCTGCTCTTCCTGATGCCTTTGGCCAAATACATTCCCATGGCTTGTCTGGCGGGGGTGTTGGTGATGGTATCCTATAATATGAGCGGCTGGAGAACGTTCCGGGCTTTGCTCAAAAACCCCAAGAGCGATGTGGTGGTGCTGTTGCTGACGTTCTTCCTGACAGTGGTGTTCGACCTCACCGTGGCCATCGAGGTGGGTTTGGTGATTGCCTGCGTGCTGTTCATCAGCCGGGTGATGAAGACCACGGAGATTTCGGTGATTACCGACGAACTCGACCC
>JAAVBQ010000057.1 GCA_014803485.1 bacterium
AAAGGCGACCATCTGGTAGGCAAATACTATGTGATTTTCAGCAATCACCTCAAGGAAGAGACCGACAGGATTCTCTCCGCCAATCCCGGCATGGAGAAAGACGAGGCCGAACGCCAGACGCCGCTGATGCAGGAGGCGCAGGCCATGCTCAAGAAATGGGAGGACGGCGATGAGGAAATCCGCGCCTTGTGGAAAAAGATGAACACCTGGGTATATGCGGGCTTCGATGCCACCTATGCCAAATTGGGCGTGGATTTCGACAAGATTTACTACGAGTCCGACACCTACCTTTTGGGAAAGAGCATGGTGATGGAAGGCTTGGAGAAAGGCGTGTTGGTGAAGCACGAAGACGGCTCGGTATGGGCGGATCTGCGCGATGAAGGCTTGGACGAAAAACTGCTGTTGCGCAAGGACGGCACTTCGGTATATATGACCCAGGATTTGGGAACGGCACGTTTGCGGCAGAAAGACTTTGATGCCAAAGAACTTATCTATGTGGTAGGCAACGAACAGAACTACCACTTCGATGTGTTGAAGCGGGTGCTCCGCAAACTGGGCTACGCCTGGGGCGAGAAAATCACGCACCTTTCCTACGGCATGGTGGAGCTGCCCGAAGGCAAGATGAAATCGCGCGAGGGTACGGTGGTGGATGCCGATGACCTGATGGAAAAGATGGCGGAGACCGCACGTGAAACCAGCGAGGAAATCCGCGCCGCCAAGGGTATTTCGGCGCAGAACGAAGACCGCGCGGAAATGGACAAATTGTATTTCGAACTCGGCATGGGGGCACTCAAATACTTTATACTGAAGGTGGATCCGGTAAAGAACATGCTTTTCAATCCCAAAGAATCCATCGACTTTAACGGCAACACCGGGCCGTTCCTGCAATACACGCACGCCCGTATCCGTTCCCTGCTGCGCAAGAGCGGCTGCAATCCCGACGAACTTATCACCTACCCTACCGAGGGGTTCAATATTTCGGCCAAGGAAAAGAACCTCATTCAGAATCTGGCGGCCTATCCCGCCGTCTTGAAACAAGCGGGAGAACAATGCAGCCCCGCCCTTATCGCCAACTATCTCTACAATCTGGCCAAAGACTTCAACGGCTTCTATCAGGACACCAACGTGCTGCGCGAAGAAAACGCCACCTTGAAGGCCTTCCGCCTCGCCTTGGTGCAGCAAACGGGAATAACTCTCAAGAAAGGTTTATACCTGCTGGGTATCAGCGCACCCGAAAAGATGTAGGAGTAGATTTTAGTTGCCCTTTTTCAGTTCCTCCTCCAATCTACAATATAGATTCCGTGTTACGGGAACCAACGGCAGGCGCAGGGAGTTTTCGCAGAAACCTTGAATATGCAGGGCCGCTTTCACGCCTACGGGATTGCCTTCCTCAAAGAGCAAACGGATGGCTCCCGCAATCTTATAGTGAATCTCGCGGGCTTTCGCCATATCGCCCTCATGTATGGCACGGGTCAGGGCTACCATTTGACGGGGAAATACGTTGGCCGTGGTGCTGATAACCCCGTCGGCCCCCATCGCCATCAAAGGCAAGGTAAGGGAATCGTCGCCCGACAGAACGGCGAAATCCGCCGGCCTTCCGCCTAAGATTCTCCCGATATTCGCCAGATTTCCGGAAGCTTCCTTCACCGCCGCCACATTCCTTACCTCGCGCGCCAGACGTAAAAGGGTGTCGGGCTCCACATTCGCGCCACAACGCGACGGGATATTGTAGACGATGACAGGCCGCGGGCTATTTTCAGCTATAGTTTTATAGTGTTGATACAAACCCTCTTGACAAGGCTTATTGTAGTAGGGTGCCACCGAAAGTACATACGAGAACGCCTCAAGGTCCGTCTTTTGCAACTGTTCCACCACCGAAGCCGTACAATTGCCGCCTATCCCCATAACCAACGGCACCCGCCCGCCTGTATAATCCACCAATGCCGCACATACTTTCCGCTTCTCGTCGGCCGACAGAACGGGCGATTCTCCGGTGGTTCCCATCGCAACCAGAAAATCCACTCCGCAGGATAGGTTATATTCGACAATCTTTTTCAAAGCCGCATAATCGACTTCTCCCGTTGGGGTAAAGGGGGTCACCAAGGCGGTCCCCACTCCGCTTATTTTATCTTTCAGCAACATAGCACACATTTTTAGGGTCGGACGGTCTCCGCCTTTTTCGCCGTAGTCTGCAAAATGACAGGCAGATAGGTTTGCAAGGTACGGGTGAAGGACTCCACAAACGCGCCCTCGTCCTGCGGTGCCAAAATGAAATCATGCGCCTGTTCGCCCCACTTGCCTCCCTTGCCTATCTTCACTTTCGCCCGTATCATGGATGAAACGGCCGCGTCCAAACCGTGGTATTCCCGACTGTAGTCCACAAAAAAGTCGTATTTACGGGAAAAGAAATCGGCCGCGAATCCGGTTTTCCCTTTTTTGGGCATTCCGCAAAAATCCAAATCCTCCTTGCCGAGCACACCCGTTTCAAAAGGCGAGGATAAGGCCGGTGCCTCGGTCGCCCTCTCTCCTTTCTCCGGCACGGAAACCAAAATCCGGATTTGCCCGAAACGGGGAGCGAGTTCCTGCAACAACACCTGCAGTCGCGCCCATTCGGCCTCTCCTTCGTAGGCATAATACACCGCCGTGGACTGCGCATCCCGCACACCCAAATCGCGGTCGGAGCGCCCGCGCATAAGGTTCTTTCTGAATTTTCGCCGCCAACAGGCCGCTTTCAACGTTTCAAACATACTTATGAATGAGAGGTAAAAATACAACAAATGATTACCTTTGCAAAATTACAAGTAAAATCAAACTATGGAAGTCTTTCGTTTGGATTTCGGTTTCGGCCTGCAAGCGGGAAAGATGCTTGCCGACGTAGTGGAAGGTAATTTTCCCGAAGAACTCCTGCCTCTCAAAGAGAAAATAGAGCAGGCCAACAAGAACTTGTTGGAAGGTACCGCACCGGGAAACGACTTTTTAGGCTGGGTCAACCTGCCGGCCGAAATCACCGACACAAATCTGCAGGAGATTCTCTCCAAAGCAGAGGAGTTCCGCACCAAATCGCAGGTATTTGTATGCGTGGGCATAGGCGGTTCCTATTTAGGGACACGCGCGGTGCTCGAGGCGCTCAAACCTCAGCTCTCGACGGCAAAAAAAGGCGCTCCCACCGTAATTTATGCCGGGCATCATCTCAGCGAGGACTATACCCATGAATTGCTCGAACTGTTAGACAACGTCGACTATACACTCTGCGTGATTTCCAAATCGGGCACCACCACCGAACCTGCCGTCGCTTTCAGGCTTCTGCGCGCCCATATGGAGAACAAATACGGCAAGGGAGAGGCGCGCAAACGTATCGTGGCCATTACCGACAAAGAAAAAGGTGCACTCAAGACCCTTGCCGATGAAGAGGGCTACACCACCTACGTGGTTCCCGACAATGTGGGCGGGCGTTATTCGGTGCTTACGCCGGTAGGTCTTTTCCCCTTGGCGGTGGCGGGCGTGAACATCACCGATTTGGTGGCCGGCGCCAAAGACAAATGCCGCAAGCTCACTTCCGCCCAAATCGACTGGACCCGTCATTCGGGCGCTCAATATGCCCTCTACCGTCAATACCTCTATACTGTGGAGGGAAAAAAGGTGGAACTTATGGTGAATTTCGATCCGCGTTTCTTCTATTTGAGCGAATGGTGGAAGCAACTCTACGGCGAGAGCGAAGGAAAACAGCACAAGGGGCTGTTTCCGTCCAGCGCGGGTTTCACCACCGACCTCCATTCTTTGGGGCAATATATCCAAGACGGGGAACGCTTGTTCCTGGAAACTGTACTGAGCCTCGAAAACTGCGACAAACACGTGGAAATCCCTTCGGACGAAAGCAATCTGGACGGCATGAATTTTCTGGCGGGAAAACGGATTTCGTATGTCAACGCCAAGGCCGAGGAAGGCACTTGTCTGGCCCATTCCGAGGAAGGAGGCGTGCCGGTATTGCGCATTCAGCTTTCCCAACTCAACGAATACGCCATCGGACAACTTATCTATTTCTTTGAATACGCCTGCGGGTTGAGCGGCTACGCGATGGATGTCAATCCCTTCGACCAACCGGGCGTGGAAGCCTACAAGAAAAATATGTTCCGCCTGTTGGGAAAATAACGGAAAGGCCTATCGTATCACCGAAACCGTGCCGCGGTAGGTCCACTCGAACTGGTCGTAAGTCTCCTTGAAGATATAGGCATACACACCAGGCAATACCCATTGGCCCTTGAATCGACCGTCCCAGCCCTGCGAAAACTCGTGGGTGGAATAGACCATCTCTCCGTTTCGGCTAAACACGGCGAAGTAGTATTGGCGGGCCGTGTCTTCCACACCTATGGGGCCGAATGTCTTGGAAAAGCCGTCTAAAACGAAACCGCTTGCAAAATAGACGCGGTTGCAGTTCTCTACCTTGATATCGGTTTCGATCCGAGTCTTGCAATCGCCCGACGCCCCCACCGATAAATCGCAATAGGCACGGAAATCGGTTTTGGGCATCAACTCAATATAGGTTGTGGTGTCGCGGGTGAACCAACGGAAATGGTCGGCCATATCCGAAAGCACCTCAATCCTGACTTTCTTGCCCAGACAAACGCTTTCGCCAGGTTCATCATCCACATACACCCGCAGTTCGCCATCGGGAGAGGCAATCATGCCTATTTCCTTGCTTTGTTTGCCCCGGCAGTTGTAGCGGTCGGTGGCCGTTACCTGCATCACGGTGTCGTGATACACGGGAAAACGGTTCACATGGCTCCCCGCCTGTCCGTTCCAAAGAATTTCCGTACCTCCTTCCACCCGCAGTTCTATGGTAGACCCTTCGCAGATACCGTCGGGGCCGATTACAGAAAACTGGGCGGAGTCGAATACCTTTACCCACGAAGAGTCTTCGGCGTAACACAAGTTCTTATAGCCCATCTCGACAATGGGATAGTCGGAAAGACGGAAAGGGTAATAGGTGGTCTTGGAGGGGCGGATATTGATGTATTGCGTGGTGCCACCCGTACTCCATGCCCAATGGCGGCCCTGCCCTTCGGTGCCTATCGTGGCCTCCATTCCGTAGCACACCGTATCGGGTATCACCGTATAGGTGGCGGCAACGGGACGGGTGCCTACATAGACATCCACGGTATCGCGTCCGATTTCATTGCCTTGGTCGGTAACGACAACACACAGACCATACCGGCCCTCCTTGGCGTAGTAGAGATTATAATCGGGAGTGGTTTGATCTTCTATAAAAGGTGTTCCTCCGTCCACATCCCACCAACTGTAACGCATAGCGGTACCGGCACCATAGCGGGTATGGTCAGCTTTCACCAAGCAGTTTTCTCCTACACAGACCACCAAGGAGGCATAGCGGTGGCCTTCATACTGAATATTGACCCTCGAAGCGGCTTTTGCTGCGTTCTTGCGTTGTTCCTCGGCAAATTTTTCAGGAAAAGCCTTTCTGAACCAATCCGGTTCGGACGGAGCAACAGCCACGGCCTTGAGCGCACTCAAACCGAAAGCCGTCAAAAACAGCAGGATTCCCGTTTTTCGAAGGAGTTTATTCATATCAGCTGTTCTTGAGTTTATCGAAAACACCCTTGCCGAGATGTTCGCGCACATAATCGACGGTAACTTTGTAGCGGTCAATGTTCTTCGAAGGCATCTCATACATCAGATCATTCATCACCACCTCCATGATGCTGCGCAGACCACGTGCGCCCAATTTGAATTCCAACGCCTTGTCCACCACCAAATCATATACGGCAGGGTCGAACTCCAGCTTCACCCCGTCCATTTCAAAAAGTTGTCTGTATTGGCGCACCAAAGCGTTCTTGGGTTCGGTGAGAATATTCAGAAGAGTCTTGCGGTCCAGATTGTTCAAATGGGCGATGACGGGAATACGGCCCACCAGTTCGGGAATCAACCCGTAGGCCCGAAGGTCCTGCGGAGAAACATATTGCAGAAGCGCATCGTCCTGCAAATCAATGGGACGGTCCTCGCTCTTGCGGTATCCTACCGTTTTAAGATGCAGACGCGAGGCAATGTGCCGTTCTATGCCGTCGAACGAGCCGCCTACGATAAAGAGGATGTTGCGGGTGTTGACCGTCACCATATCGGCGTTGGGATGCTTGCGGCCTCCTTTGGGCGGCACCAGAGATTCGGTGCCTTCCAGAAGTTTGAGCAAGGCTTGTTGCACACCCTCTCCCGACACGTCGCGCGTGATGGAAGGATTGCTCGATTTACGGGCAATCTTGTCGATTTCGTCGATGAAGACAATGCCGCGTTCGGCCTGCCGCACATCATAGTCGGCCGCCTGCAACAGACGGCTCAGTATGGTTTCCACATCCTCGCCCACATAGCCTGCCTCGGTAAGCACGGTGGCATCGGCGATACAGAACGGCACCTTGAGCAGACGGGCGATGCTGCGCGCCAACAACGTCTTGCCCGTACCGGTGGGCCCCACCATCACGATGTTTGATTTCTCGATTTCGGTATCGGCGCTGTCCCTGTGCAGGGAAAGATAGTTGAGGCGTTTGTAGTGATTATAGACCGCCACAGAAAGAATCCGCTTGGCATCGTCCTGTCCTATCACATATTCATCCAAGAATGCCTTGATTTCCTGTGGCTTCTTGAGTGGAAGCGCCTCGGGAGCGTTCTGCGCCTGCAACTGTTTCTTGATGTCTTCGAAATACCCGTGGGCGAGATTCTCGCAATTCATGCACAGACAGGCCCCGTCGGGAGCCTGCACGGCAGGTTCGTACGGGCCGATTTCCTTACCGCAGAAGGAACATACGGGCCGTCCCTTACGGGAAGCTTTCTCGCGCGAAGGTGTGCCCTTGCGGGGCGTATCGTCGTTTTTCTTCTTGTCCATAATAAGCCCGCGAATATACGGAATTTACACGTAAAATCAGGAACGGTGCCGCAGGGCACCCCTCAATTCGGGTTCCGCCTTCAGCGCAACCAAGATGAAACCTATGCAGACCACGCCGCCGTAAACGAGCTTGAGCGCCCTGCACGGCCAGGAAATCCACAGGGAGGGCAGACACAACACCACCGCCGAAAGCAGATAGAGGAAGATACGTTTGACGGGATAAGGCACAGGGTAGCATTTCTGTCCCCACAGATACGAAATCACACTCAGCACGACATAGCAGGCAAGCACCGTCCAGGCCGCGCCGTGATAGCCGAAATGCGGAATGAGCAGACAGTTCATGCCGATGGTCACCGCAGCGCCCACCAACGACACATACATACCCACATAGGTTTTGTCGCTGATCTTATACCATACCGAAAGGTTGAAGAACACCCCAAGGAAAAGATTGGCCATTAAAAGGATAGGAACAATATCCGCACCCTGACGGTAGTCTGCGCCGATAAAATACATGAGTTGATCCAAAAACAGCACACACACCAGATAGATGAATGTGCAGGCAATCACGAAATAACGCATCACCTTGGCATAGGTTACCGGAGCCTCGCCGCTGTCCATCTGCTTGAAGAAGAAAGGTTCGGCCGCATAGCGGAACGCCTGCACGAACAAGGTCATCACAATCGACAGCTTATAGCACGCGCCGTAGATGCCCAACTGCTCCATGGCCGTGGAAGGGTCGGGCGTGAGGTATTTGAGCAAGATACGGTCGAGGGTTCCGTTGATGATACCCGCCAGGCCCCAGATCATGACGGGCAAGGTATACAGCATCATTTCCCTCCACATTTTGGTGGAGAAGGCCAGACGCAGATAGCGCCATTGCGGCAGGAGGCAGATAAAAGTGAACAAGCTGGCGATAAGGTTGGATATGAAGATGTAGCCCACGCCCATCTCGGAATTGTAGATCCATGTGAGCCAGGAGGCGGGATGCGTGGCTATCCACTTGGGACAAAATACAATGAAGAAAAGATTGAAGAAGATATTGACAATGATGTTGAGCGATTTGAGGAGGGCGAACCGCCCCGCCTTGTTCTGTTCGCGCAACAGGCAGAAAGGAATGGAAGCCATCACATCGCACGAAAGGATGATGCCGAACCAGGCGATATAGCGCCCCGCATTGTCGTAGCCCATGCGCATGCCTATATCGTTGCGGAACAGGAGCGCGCAGCACAGAAACACCGACGTGGTGGCGGCAATCGACCACACGGAGGTGCTGTAGACTTTCGGGTCTTGTTTGTATTTCTGCATGAAACGGAAAAAAGTGGTTTCCATGCCGTAGGTAAGCAAGACCAGCAGCAAGGCCACATAGGCGTAGAGTTCGGTGACGATGCCGTATTCGCCGGGCGCGAACGTGTAGGTGTAGAGCGGCACCAACAGAAAGTTCAGAAACCGCCCCACAATCGAGGGAAGCCCGTAAATCACCGTTTGTTTGGCTAAACTTTTAAGTTGCATCTCGCTTGTTTTTGAACGCCGTCCCTCTATTCGTAAAGCATCGCCAGCACCACATCGCCCACGGTCTTGAGCGTGGAAGCGGAAAGATGCTCCATTTTATCGCCCACGGTATGCCAATGAGGAAAGAAGCCCGTTCCCGAAAGATTGTCGTAGTGCACGATGTCGATGGTGGGAATGCCCATGATACGGTTGACGAAGAGGTGGTCGTCGATAAGGGCGCCCGTATTGCGACTTTGGAAAATATGTCCCAAGCCCATGAGGGCGGCTTTGCCCCACACTTTCCGCATCACGTCCGGAGCGTAATACATCGAAGTGGCCTCCATGGTGAAGCAAGGCTCCTGCGTACCCACCATGTCGAGCAATATGCCGTATAAAGCAGAATAGCCCGGAATATGCGGATTCTCCGCCCAATACTGCGAACCCAGGCACCATGTGTATTCGTCGCCCCGTGCGTCGGGAGCCCAGCGGGGTTTGCCCGAATCTTCGAGGTCGAAGAGAAGGATATCGACGCCTGCCGGAGCGGGATTCTGTTGCAGGATACGGGCGATTTCGAGCAGCACCGCCGTGCCGCTCGCCCCGTCGTTGGCCCCTTCGATAGGGCTCTTGTGTAAATCGGCATCGGGGTCGTTGTCGGCGTAGGGGCGCGAGTCCCAATGGGCGCACAACAACACCCGCTTCGGATTTTCGGGTTGAAAGGAGGCGATGATGTTCCGTCCCGAAAGTCTTTCGCCGTCCCAACGTTTAGCCGTGAATTCCTGCACTTGCACCATTCCCCCGAAACGGCGTAAGGTCTCGGCCAGATAGTCGGCGCATTGCCTGTGCGCGGAAGAACCGGGAAGCCTGAAGCCGAACCGGACCTGCGCTTCCGCGAAACGATAAAGCGAATCGGCATGGCAAACAGGCATGATGGCCGTCTGCGACGGAGCGTCTTGTTTCGTGACCACAGGAGCGGTCTTGTGTTGACATCCCGTCCCTATCACCACTCCGAAAGCAAGCGACAAAATACCGCCGATACAGGATTTGAGTTGCATGAGACCCGAAGAATTTAGAATTGTGCCAGAAAACGTTTGTCGTTTTCGGAAAACAGGCGCAGGTCGTTGACCCTGTAGAGCAGATTGGCGATACGTTCCACGCCCATGCCGAAAGCGAAACCGCTGTATTCTTCCGGATCGATATTACAGTTCCTGAGCACGTTGGGATCCACCATACCGCAACCCAGAATTTCCACCCAACCCGTGCCCTTGCACAGAGCACAGCCCTTTCCTCCACAGATACTGCAGGCTATGTCCATCTCGGCCGACGGCTCGGTGAAAGGGAAATACGAGGGACGCAGACGAATCTTGGTGTCGTTGCCGAACATTTCTTTGGCGAAATAGAGCAATACCTCGCGCAAATCGGCATAAGACACACCCTTATCCACATATAGGCCTTCCACTTGGTGAAAAAAGCAATGGGCGCGCGCCGAGACCGCTTCGTTGCGGTAGACGCGGCCGGGGCAGAGCGTGCGGATGGGAAGCTTGCGGCCGTTCATGGCGCGAATCTGCACCGACGAAGTATGTGTGCGCAGCGCCACATCGTCCACACCGCCGTTTTTCTCCACAAAAAACGTATCCTGCATATCACGGGCCGGATGCTCGGGCGAAAAGTTGAGCGCGGTGAAAAGATGCCAGTCGTCTTCGATTTCCGGACCGTCGGAAATGTCGAAGCCAATCTTTCCGAAAATACGGTAGATTTCTTCCCGCACCAACGAAAGCGGATGCCGGTGTCCGATTTCATCCTCCACGGGACGGGTGAGGTCGAAAACGCCCGCCTCCTCATTCTGCATACTTTGTTCGAGCCCTTCCTTGGCTTTGAGAAGCGACTCCTGCACGGCATTCTTAAGTTGGTTGAGCGATTGCCCGATTTCCTTCTTCAAGTCGGGTTCCACGGTCTTGAAGGCTTCGAAAAGCGCGTTCATCTCGCCCTTTTTCCCCAACAGGCGGATACGATATTTCTCCGCTTCCTCCTCCGAAGCCAGCTTGATTTTGCGGGCCTCGTCCAAGAGTCTGTCTATTTTTTCTTTCAGTTGCATATCTACTACAGCAATATGACGGTCATGGGAATGTCTTGCAAAGGACGGTCGTTGGCATCGGTTTCCTGTGCGGAGATAAGGTCGATTACCTCCAAACCGCTCACCACTTCGCCGAATACCGTATAGGCTCCGTCCAAATGCGGAGCACCGCCCACCGTCGTGTAGGCCGCTTCCTGCTCGGGCGAGATGGACATACCGTAGCGGGTGCGGATCAAGTTGATTTCTTCGGGCGTGTACACCCTACCCTGCACGATATAGAACTGGCTGGCGGAAGATTCCCTTTGGGGATTCACCTGATCGCCCATACGCGCAGCGCAAAGCGCGCCCTTCTTGTGCAGAAGCCCGGGAACAATCTCGGCGGGAACGGTATAGCCCAAATCCCCGACACCCAATACCTCTCCGGCCTGGGCGTGCTTGGACTGCGGGTCGCCGCCCTGAATCATGAAACCCTTGATGACGCGATGAAAGAGCGTGCTGTCCAACATCTGTGTCTTTACCAGTTTAATGAAGTTGTCGCGGTGCAGAGGCGTTTCGTTATAGAGCTTCACCACTATGTCGCCGTAGGGCGTCCGTATGGAAACTCTTTGTTCGGCCGGCTCCTGTGCCGAAATGTAGTCATACGCGCTTTGTGCATTCATTTTGCTGAAATTCAAAGTTAAAGTCAAGGCAAAGGCCAAGACGTAGAATAAACGCTTCATATCCTCTCTAATTTTTTAACCTGCAAATATACGGAATGACATTCTAAAAACCATTAGGAAAACAAAGTCCGCAGAACGTCCAAAGAGTGAAATTCGCCGGAAACGCCCGCCTGCAGACGGCAATAATCCGAAAGTGTCTGCAACAGGCCTATGCGTTGCTCGCGCGTAAAGAAAACCTCGCCGGAACTTTCCCTTCTGACGCGAATCAGGGTCTGCAGATCCGTCACTCGCTGCCCCGTTACGAACTCCTGATACAAGGGCCTCTCGTTGGAGAACTCCCCTTCCCTCAAATCGAAAAACGCATAGGGAGAATCTGTTTCCAAGCGGGGCGACACACCCAGAAGCGAAGCGATTTCCAAAAGAAAGAAAAGATGAAAATCGGCAAAGCCCTTCTCGCGGGCATCGAAATCCTGCAAAGCGTTCCACAACCAGGAAAAGAAGCGGGAATCGGGTTCGGAGCGGGTGATGCAGCGACTCAACACCTCGGCCATGAAAAAAGCCATGCTGTTCTTGCGCACATCGTCGTATAGGGTGCGGTATGTGTAGGCCTGACGTATATCCTGAAGATAGGCCAAGGCATCTTCGGAAGAGGTTTTGCGTTCGTAGGAGAATTCAATTTGAGAAAGGGGAAAGAAAAACGAAGCGCGCACCTTGCCCCCCGCCTTACGCGGCATACGCACCATAAAGCCCCGCATACCATCCTCTTCCGTGTAGATATTGACAATCCGTCTGCTGTCTCCGTAAGGCAACGAACGGGTCACCACCCCCCTGCCCGAAACCCTCATCGCACATAAAAGATTTTGCAGGCCACCCGCTCGGACTTATCGTCTCCGGCCACATACACGAACAGAACACCGCTGTCGGGCTTCCTTCCCTGCAGACTGTAGCCGTTCCACGAGAGTTGTCCGCCCGTAGCCTTGGCCTGATAAATCAGATTGCCCTTGGTATCGGTAATCTTCACCAATGCATTGTTGGGCAACCCCTTGATACTAATGAGACCCTCGTAGCCGGGGCGCACGGGATTGGGATAGGCCTTGACTTCCTTCTTGTCGAAATTTTCGGTATAAGTGGCCGTGCCACGATAGGAAATCAAACCCATTTCATTCGAAATGAAAAGCTCGCCGGTTTGGTTGTTTATCGCCAGATTGCTCACCGAATTCGAAAGCAAGGGGGAGTTGTCGGTGGTGAAATGTTCCAGTTCCTCCATGCCGTCCGAAGACACCAGAAACAAGCCGTTATCGCTCGTTCCCAGCCATTTGCGGTTCGCTCCGTCTACAGCGATGGACGTTACCTGATCGTCTTTGAGGAGCTCCATCAAATAGCCGTCTACGGGCACCTTGATGGTCTTTACCGGCACCGACGTATATTGGCCACGCGGAGCCTCGAACATACGGGCATGCTGGTCGATGATTTTCACCCCTCTGTCGGTACCGAACCAGAGATGTCCGAGTTGGTCCTCGACCATACACCATACACGATTTGTCTCCAAATCGTTCCCATAATTCATATCCACCGACAGCCCCTTTATCGAACTTCCGTCGGTTTCGAGCACCGCCACTTCCGAATGATTGAAAGTGACCCACTTGTGTTGCCAATAGTCCACCAACAAGTCTCCCACACGCGACACATCGTAGTCTAAGGTGCGAAGGTCGTAGGAATGCCAGTCTCCGTTGCGGTGCAACACATGCAACGACTTATCCGCCAGATTGTTCACCATCCACAAATCGCCTGCAGCATCGAAAGCCAAACCCGTCAGGCGACAATCTTTGTGATTCACATTGTTCCACTCCAAAGGCGAATTGTCGGGATTATAGATCGTGTAGGAATCTTTCTCCAACTTCACGAGCCCGTTCATTGCGGTGGCCACGTAAAAGCAGGAAGGTTCCCGAGGGTCCTCTACGGCGAAAGCGGCCGAATACACCGGCATAGGAGGCGTATAACTTCCCTGTTGATAGGTTTCCCATATATCATCCTGCAGATACGAGAAGAGAAACCGATTTCTGACAGGGACGTAAATTTGCGTATAACCGCCGTAGCAGGCCAATACTTTGCCATTGGAACAGTTTATGGAATAGGGAATGTCGAAAAGAGGGCCTCTACGGGTATAATATATCTTCTCTATCTCGGTCTTATGCATATTTATCCGGACAAAAGCCCCCGTTGTGCCTGTCCACAATTTTCCCTCTTCATCCACCATCGCCGCCCAAGGAGTATAAATGCTCAACCCTTCGGTGGAAAACATGCGCGTGACCGTATCCGTCCATACCTCCACCCACCTGTTCTCCGAAAGCGTGTCATACCAACCTAAAAACAAATGCTCGCCGTCGGCATCCACAAAAAGCGAACGTGCATTCTCCATAGGGAAAGACAACTCCCGCCAACCCATCTGCGCGTCGCCCCACAACAAACCGTTGTCGTGTTCTATCATCACCCTGCCCCACAACGGTTTCAGCGCAAGCAGGTTTCCTTCCATACACGTGTCGGTTTGCCAAACCGCATAGTCGTTGAGATTGGGAGCATTAACCGGAGCGGTCTTGATGCAGGATTCCTGCAGGATATAAAAGAGACCGTGTGCTATCAACACATCGAACACCGCATCATACGAACCTTGTGTATTGATAGTCTGATAGGTTTCCTTGATTTCCCCCTTACGCAGATCCAGCACCACCACACCGAAATTCATGGCGAGATAGGCGTAGCGGCCCTCGGTGAAAATGGCGTTCACCTTCTTGTCGGCACCCATATCCCTTTCAAAAATATCGTCGATGGCAAGCACGTCCGAACCATAGACCAGATCCACGTAGCCATTGGCATAGCCCACAATCATCACCTCGTGGTCGGGATTGTAGGCCAAGGCCGAAATTCCCACCTGACTCAAACCCTCCACTCTTCCGAACGGTCCGCTGGTGTTGTCGCGGGTATCGGC
The DNA here is from genome assembly GCA_014803485.1 of bacterium. Taxonomy (GTDB): domain Bacteria; phylum Bacteroidota; class Bacteroidia; order Bacteroidales; family P3; genus Pullibacteroides. Next base: position 14,091 of record JAAVBQ010000057.1, read on the forward strand.
CCGATAGAGTGTCTTTTCGGAGGCACCGTAGACAAGGGCATGTTGTTTGACCATCTTGAAGATGACACCTTGCGCGAAATGCGTGCGCCACTTTCCCGCGCCCACGTGTTGTGCCCTGGCCGGAAAGGAGCCGCAGGCCAAACATACGGCCACCGCCGTCACAAAAAATATGAGTTTGCTTCTTTTCATCTCTTTCGGGCTTTGATGCCACCTGCGAATTTAAGAATTTTTCGCCTTACCTTTGCCGCTCGGATTTCAAAAAGAGCAAGATGCAGATGATGGGCAGATTTCGGGAGTTTTCGCCGTGGAGGCAGACGGGCGTGTATATAGGCACAGCCGTCTTGTGCTATCTGGTGGTGTCGACCGCCGCAGCTTGGGTAGCTTTCGGAATTTGGGGCGTCGGCCTGTGGAATTCGGTGGCGGGGTTGCTTTTCGTGCAGTTCTTTTCGTCGGCAGGCGGATTTCTTATCCCCGCCCTCCTGCTCAACCACGCCCTGCAATCGCAGAGCCCCGATTTCCTGCATATCCGGAAAGGATTCCGTCTGCCGGCGTTCGCGGTGGCCCTATGCACCTATATTTTACTGATGCCCTTGGTGGACGGCCTCACCGACTGGGTGCAAACCTGGCATTGGGACGAAAGTTCCGTTGGCGTGCTGCGATGGTTTCACGCCAGAAGCGCGGAAGCCGAAGCGCTCACTTTTAAGCTTTTGCAGGCCAAAGGATGGATGTTCGGATGGGTGCTGCTGGTGGTGGGCGCAGGCGCGGGAATTTTTGAAGAATTTTTCTTCCGGGGCGGCATCCAAAGTCTGTTGGAAAAATGTCTCCGCAGCCAACATGCCGCCGTGTGGGCGGGCGCGGCGCTGTTCAGCCTCGTGCATTTCGACCTCTACGGCTTCCTGCCCCGTTGCATTCTGGGCGCATTCTTGGGTTACACCTATCTCTATAGCCGGAGCCTCTGGCTTCCCATCTCCCTGCACACGCTCAACAATATCTTCGCCGCATGGACGGAACATGCAGGTTGGACGGAAACCGCCAACCTCCTCCCGCCTCATCTCCTCCTCTTTCCGCGCGTGCTCCTCATCGCCGCCTGCACACTCTTGGCCGTAGCCGTGCTGTTGCGGATGGAGAAAAGTATGTGAAGAAACAACACAAGGATAGATAAACGAAAGGGCCGCCCGATGGACTGCCCTTTCGTCAAAGTCTTTTACGGTTATCTTTTGAGGTAGGAAACTTTATAACGAGGGGCGCCGTTTATATAGATGGTTGAAACGAAGCCGTCCTGGTCAAAGTCGTAGGAGTAGTTCGTTCTTCCATTGTTCTTTGTCAAGGGTAGACCTTTGCACTTATTTCCCAAATAGCCTTCGGAAAAGCCCCAGAAGAGACAGATGGAAGCAACATCAACAAGATTTTCGGTATTGTCATAAGTTTCTACATGTCTCCATGATTGGAAAAAGGCGCACCAGTCGATATTGGAGGGATTCGATTGTGTGGGGATATAGGTTACTTCTTCGTTGGCAATGTTGCCGTCTTTCCATTCGAAAGTCCAAAGCAGTTCTTCTCCTTTGAATACATTGTGCAGGTAGCCATTATCATCGTAGGTGAAGCGAAAGTTGGAAAAGCCGCCCCATCCTCTGTCCAAGACAATCCATCCCTTTTCGTTTAAGTCGAAAGAAGATTCTTCGATATAGTCATCCTCTTTGTCCTGCATAAATAGGGTGTTCCCCTTTCTTTCGAACGAGAGTATACGATTTTCCCCTTCGAATCCTTTTATTGTTTTGAGTGTTCCATCGCTGTTATATTTGAAATACACAGTGTCTGTTGAATAGGCAATTATCTTTTCCACCAATCTTTCCCCGGCCTTGTTGGTGGCGTAGACGGTTTTTTCCTCCGGATCCTTGCAGGAGGGAACGAGCATCAGGCAGCCCACGGCCGCCAAAAGGGTTGTTTTGAGTCTCATAATATTGTTGTTTTTGTTTTAAAATGAATGTGCGAAGATATAACTTAATTTTATATTAATTTATTAAATGGAATTATTCTTCGCTTGAGAGATTGATTGCAGCAAAAAAGAAAAAGCCCTTCAATCAAACGATTGAAAGGCTTTCGGAGTACCTGAGATCGGAATCGAACCGATACGAGTTTTACCTCATTGGTGTTTGAGACCAACGCGTCTACCTATTCCGCCACTCAGGCCTACTTGCGTAGAGGGTTGCAAAGGTACGTCTTTTTATAAAAAAAAAAAATCGGAGGGGTATGCCCCTATTCCGCCTCTACGTTTTTATCGTCGAGCGCATGCCGCAAGACCTCCATGCCGTCCGCGTCCAGAAAAACCGGGAAGGCCGTCTTGACGGTCAAGGGCAGACGCAAGGGACGCACGGAAGCGTTCCCGCCCTCCAAGGCCGCCTCGTCCGCCTGTCCGTCGTAGAGCTCGCTCTCCGCTTTTTCGGGCATCACCTCCCGCAGCAAGGAATCGTTCACCACCGCATACGACACCATCGTGTTCTTATTGGCGTAGAAAAAACGTTCGGTGTCGAAAATGCCGCAAACGGTTTCAAATTTCCCGTCACACAGCCATCGTGCGCCCGAGAGCGTGGAAATCTCGGCCTGTCCGTTCTTCGGCGCCCGCAGAACCAAGGCCACCGTATCGATGTCCACCGCCCGCAAATCGCCCTCTATCTTGAGGTAGAGCGTACGTTTCTTCACCTCATTGTCTTGATAGGTGTCCTCTTTATATAAGGTGCCGTCCGGCAGATAGAAACGCCACAGGCCCTGCTTGCGTCCGTCTTCGTAGAAACCTTCTATGTGGCGGATGCTGTCGGGATAGCGCACATGATAGGGCCCGTGGGTGAGGTTGAGCTTATAGGCATAGGATTGATAGCCGTTTTCGTCGTGCTCGAACCAATCTCCATGGCGAAGCCCTCGGAACCATGTCTGCCGTTGCAGAATCCGCCCCGCCGAATCGTAGATTTTCAACGCCCCGTTCAACAAGCCTCTCTCGAAACTCTCTTCCTTGAGCAAACGCCCGTCGGCTGAAAAATATTTCCAGAGGCTGTCTTTCTGCTTCTCCAGATAATAGCCCTCGGCCATCACCCCGCCGTCGGGATAGAAGAAACGGGTAAAGGAGGCATAACCGCCACGGAAATAGAAGGCCTCGGAAACCAAGGTGTCGCCCTTGTTCCAATAGAGGAACTTTCCCTGCGGCATATCGTCCTTGAAAACACCTTCATAGCGCACGCCCGATGCGGGATTGGTCTTGCTCCACGGGCCCTGTTTGCGTCCTTTGGCATCCACCTTGTTGATATTCTCGGGAGCGGACGTGGCGAAAGCCGCCGATGCAGGTGCGAGCAAGGCGCACAGGAAGAATATCGCCGCAAAACCCTGCCGCCTCATTCCCGTTCCGATTTACAGGTGGCTTCCAGACCCAGATAGTCCGAAACAAGATAGGTGTTGCGGGTGGGAGAATTGCGCCCCACCAATTCGGCCATATAGCCCGCCAAAAACAATTGCAATCCCATGAGCATAAAAGTCAAGAAGATATAGAACCAAGGCGAGGAGGTTACCAAGGGGGCGGGAATGCCGTGTTTCAGACACCATATTTTCTGTGCGCCGAGCCAGATGGCGGCGATGAAACCCAACACGAAGAGCAACAGCCCCAGGCTCCCGAAGAAGTGCATGGGCTTTTTTGAGAACCTGCCGACAAAACTCAGCGAGAGCAAATCGAGAAAACCGTTCACAAAACGGTTCATGCCGAACTTGGTGGTTCCGTACTTGCGGGCGCGGTGCTGCACCACTTTCTCTCCGATTTTGCCGAACCCCGCCCATTTGGCGATGACGGGAATGAACCGGTGCATTTCGCCATACACCTCGATGCTCTTCACCACATCGAGCCGATAGGCTTTCAATCCGCAGTTGAAGTCGTGCAGGTAAATCTTCGACATGCGCCGCACCGCCCAGTTGAACAATTTGGTGGGAACGGTCTTGCTGATAGGGTCGTAGCGCTTTTGTTTCCAGCCCGAAACCACATCGAAGCCGTCTTGCATAATCATTTTATACAAGGCGGGGATTTCGTCGGGACTGTCCTGCATGTCGGCATCCATGGTGATGACCACATCGCCCTGCGCCGCCTCGAAGCCCATCTGCAGGGCCGCCGACTTGCCGTAGTTGCGGCGGAAACGGATACCTTTGAAACAGGGATTGGACGCGCGCAACTTCCCCACTTCCGCCCAAGAACCGTCCTTACTTCCGTCGTCCACCATAATCACTTCATACGAAAAGCCGTTTTCCTTCATCACCCGCTCTATCCACGCCCCCAATTCCGGCAAGGATTCATCCTCGTTAAACAGAGGCACCACCACAGATATATCCATATATTTTCCTTTTTTACAGATGCAAATATAGTGAATACGCTCCTTAACAAAAAAAATACTACTTTTGCCGTCGGGTAAGTCTTACACGACCAGCTCCCTTCCACTCCCCCAGGGCCGGAAGGCAGCAAGGGTACGAAGGTTGTAGCGGTGCGATGTAAGGAGCTTACCCTTTTTTTTGCCCTTTACCCAAGCCCTATGCTACTGAAGACCTACGGACAGGATTTACGGCTCCAACAAACCCGGCATATCGTGGAGTGCCTGCGGCAAAAAGGATTGATCATCTACCCCACCGACACCGTCTATGCCGTCGGCACCGCCCTGTCGAACATCCAAAGCCTCGACAAGCTGGCTCAAATCAAGCTCCACGGCAAGAAAGACCTTTCCTATACCTTGCTCTGCCGCGACATAAGCGACCTTTCCCGCTACACAACCCCGCTGGGAAATTCCCTCTTCCGCTTTATGAAAAGCCACGTTCCCGGCCCGTTCACCTTTGTTCTGAACGCCAACAACGAAGTGCCCCGGCTCTTTCAAGGCAAGAAGAAAACCATAGGCATCCGCATTCCCGACCATCCCGTGGTGCAGCAAATCCTCGAAGCTTTCGGCGAACCCTTGCTCAGCACCTCGTTGGACGCGCCCGAAGACGAACCCGAATACCTCACCGATCCCGAACTTATCCACGAGCGCTACAACAAGCACGTGGATCTGGTGATAGACGGAGGCATGGGTAAAATCCAATACTCCACCGTATTGGATTGCACGGGCGAGGAAATCACCCTTATCCGTCAAGGAATCGGTATCTTATAATAATGTGTGCAAGCCATGCCCGCCCAGACCTTTGCCCAGATAAGCCAACAGATTAAGAGCGCGAAACTTGCCCCCGTCTACCTATTGTGGGGGGAGGAAGACTATTATATAGATAAACTCACCGCCCAATTCGAACAGGCGTTGGACGACATGCAGAAGGAGTTTGATTTCAGCGTTTTCTACGGACAGGATTTGAAGAGTAAGGAACCCGGTCTCAAGGGGGTGATAGCCAACTGCAAGCGCTTCCCCGTGATGGCGCCTTTCCAAATGATTATCGTGAAGGAAGCGCAGGTGATAGACCGTTGGGACAGTGTGGAGGACTACCTGCAGAAACCCATTCCCACCACCTGCCTGGTGCTGTGCCACAAACACAAGAAGATAGACAAGCGCAAGGCCGTATTCAAGCTGATAGACAAGGTGGGGATGAGTTTCGAGTCGGCGCCGCTCAAAGACAAGGACTTCGCCCCGTGGATTTCGAACCATATCGCCGAGAATGGATATAAAATCACGGCACAGGCCCTGGGGTTGCTGTGCGAATCCATCGGCAGCAATCTCAATCAGATAGCCAACGAATTGCAGAAAATCTTTGTCAATCTGCCGCAAGGGAGCGAAATCAACGAAGACCATATCCACGACCATATCGGCATCGACAAGGAATACAACGTATTCACCCTCGAGAAGGCCTTGGGAGCCCGCAATCCCGTGCAGACCAAGAAAATCTGCCTCTATATGGCGGGGAATCCCAAGAACGCCCCCTTGCCGTTGATTATGATTCAATTGTATCGCTTCTTCTCGAAAATTATACAGATACACGACCTTGCCCGTCGCGGCACGCCCCGCTCGGAATGGAGCGCCGCCTTGGGAGTGCCTCCATTCTTTCTGGCGCAGTACGAAGGCGGCGCCCGCGCCTATTCCTATAAGGAAACCGCTTTCATCCTCCACCTGCTCAAGGAATACGACCTCAAGTCGAAGGGGGTGGAGAGCACGCTGGAACCCGCCGACCTGCTTGACGAACTCTGTTTCCGCATCCTGCATGCTTGTTAAGAGGCGGGAAAAGTTGGCTTTCAAGCCCTCATCCGTTAAAAATTGTTAAGAGGCAGTTAAATGCAGGGCAAACGGTCGTTCTCCTCTCATCTATTAGTCCACCGCGCGGGGCTGTACGGAGCCTATTTTTTCGCTCATAATTTGAGTTGCTTTGCAACTCTGCATCAAATCGCGAAAAGAATAGCTCCTATCCGCCCCTTCCCCACCCACACCTAAATATCTATGCACCAGCCCTACCCTATACCTTATACTCTATACCGTAGTTGATTAAACTGCAAACAGGTTGGGGCAACAGGTATGGTAGTCGATTAGCAAACAACAATCAATAAACCCTTTATCTTGTTGATAACTTTTTTTGAGAGGATGTGCCCGCACGTCGAGTATTTTATTATTATAAAAGAGAGGCAAAAGGTGTTGAGAGTGTGAGGATAAATTTTCTACTGCTTGGTGTTTTTCGGCCGTCAATATACTTTTATAATAATAAAATACAATCACTTACGGTTGTTTCAGCAATAAAAAATCTCTACTTTCGCCACCTATTAATCATTAAAAAAAACTGAAAGATGAAGAAACTACTTTACGTATTGACAGGCCTCTGCCTATTGGCTTCGTGCAAGAAAGAGGAGAAATCTTTTGTTCCCAAGGAACCGAAACTGCAGGAAGATTATACGGAAACGACGTTCGGCATAAATATGGAAATGGTGTATGTGAAGGGCGGTGAGTTTATAATGGGGATGACCCCGGAACAGGAGTGGGATTATCCAGATTCAATAATCAAGAAATATATCCGTAAAACGAAACTGGATTCGTATCATATCGGGAAGTATGAGGTAACACAAGCGCAATGGAAGGCGGTAATGGAGAGTGACGCTGAGCCTACCTATTCTTCTGGAAAAGGTGATGATTATCCCGTGTATTATGTGAGTTGGAATGAAGCGCAGGAATTCTGTAAGAAACTGAGTGAACAGACGGGTAAGAAGTATGTATTGCCGACGGAAGCGATGTGGGAATATGCCGCGCGCGGAGGTGTGCATGAGACCAAGACGCAGTTCGCCGGCAGCAACGACATCGCGGAGGTAGCTTGGTATAATGGAAACAGCAACCATACCGCTCATCCAGTAGGAAAGAAGAAAGCGAATGCATTGGGCATCTATGATATGAGTGGAAACGTATGGGAATGGTGCTCGGATTGGTGGACATTCGGGTATGATAAGGCCGACGATTATAATCCGCAAAGTTCTATAGATACCAAGACTCGCGTGCATCGGGGCGGGTGCTGGTTCGATGATACCGTCAATTGCCGCGTGTCGGATCGGCGCGGCTATACTTCCTCCTCTCGTAGCTTCGAGCTTGGCTTCCGCGTGGCCTGCAGTTCAAAATAAAGTCAGAAAACAAGCAAAATTTCAAGGAGCCGCAGGGTGAACCCTGCGGCTTTTTTATACCCTCAACTTTTCGTATCGTTAACTTCGCTGAAGATACTCCGTCTCGGTAGAAACAACCCTGAAACAAGTTTTCGGGTTGTTTCTACGCTCAACTTTTCGTATCTTCGCACCCTGCCATATAAAGTACCGTGGACGCATTGAAGAACCTTGTTTCGGACATTGAGCAAAAAGCCAATCAACTTGTTTCCAAACTGAACAAGTTGGAATTGGAAAACCGTCAACTCCGCAGCAAGCTCGACCAGGCCGAAACGATGCTCGATATGCAGAAAAAGAAAACCAAAGAATTAGAGAATAAAAACAGCATATTGAAGGTAAGCGGCAGCCTAAACCGCAACGGAGATAAGCAGGAAAGGCAACGGGCGCAGGCCGTCCTGGACGGACTCATTCGAGAAGTGGACCGATGCCTGATGCTTCTGGACAACGAAAAATGAACGAGATACCTATAACCGTAACCATCTGCGAGCGTCCCTATAAGCTCATGGTTCGTCCCGACGACGAACCCCTGATAAGGGAAGCTGCGGACAAAATCAACGAACAGGTGCGGAGTTATGCCAAGAATTATGCGTTCAAAGACAATCAGGACTTATTGTCTATGGTGTCCTTGCAATACACCTTGAGCGCATTGAGAAATGAAAAGAGCATAGCCTATAGAGATCGGGAATTGTTGGAGAAGTTGACACAGATAGACCACAGTCTTTCCTTATAAATATCCTCCGGGCGTTTTCGCGCCGAAGAAAGAGAAAAACCGCATCGCTCACCATCAGTTTGAAAACTCAACATTTTAAACGTTGGGGATGTGCTCAGGTTCGGGAAGGCAGGCTTTGAATTCCGGACACTCCGGTTCGCCGGACAACGGAATCTCCTTTGGAGACCTAAGAAGCCCGAAAGAACAGGCCGCCCCATTTATATAGAGTCGGAGTTTTCCAAGCTCTATAGGGCATGCGGTTTTTCTTCCATTTCGCACTTGCTTTCGATAGGCAAAAATCATCATACAATATGGATAATCTTGCACTCTTGATCGTGGCCTTTGCCGTCGGTGCCGGCGCGTGGGCCTTGGTCTCCACCCTCTTGCTCAGACGCAAGCGGAAAAAAATCCTTTCGGAAGCCGAAGAAAAAGGCGAAATCATAAAGAAAGAGAAACTGCTTCAAGCCAAAGAGAAGTTCCTCCAAATGAAGGCCGAACATGAAAAGGCCGTACAGGAACGCAACAGCAACATCGCCCGCAGCGAGAACCGAATCAAGCAGAAAGAAAGCGAAATCAACCGCAAGTTCGAAGAGGCTCAGCGTAAAAACAACGAATTGAGTTCGTTGAAAGAAAACCTCAACAACCAACTGCAGGTGGTGAGCAAGAAGCAGTCGGAACTGGACAAAAGCCTGGCCCAGCACATCAAGCAATTGGAAACCGTAGCCGGACTTTCGGCCGAAGAAGCCAAATCGCAGTTGATAAATTCTTTGCGCGACGAGGCCAAGTCGGAGGCCCTGAGCCAAATCAAGGACATCGTCAACGAGGCCAAGCTCACCGCCAACAAGGAAGCGCAGAAAATCATCATCGAGACCATTCAGCGTACCGCCACCGAGCATGCCATCGAAAACACCGTGTCGGTGTTCAATCTCGAGAACGAAGAAATCAAGGGCCGCATCATCGGGCGCGAGGGCCGCAACATCCGTACGTTGGAGTCGCTTACCGGTGTGGAAATCATCATCGACGACTCGCCCGACGCCATCATCCTCTCGGGCTTCGACCCCGTGCGCCGCGAAATCGCCCGTCTTTCGTTGCACAAATTGGTGACCGACGGACGCATTCACCCGGCCCGTATCGAGGAGGTGGTGGCCAAAACACAAAAGCAGATTGAGCAGGAGATTATGGAAGTGGGCAAGCGCACCTGCATCGACTTGGGTATCTTGAACATGAGCAATGAGTTGACCCGTATGATAGGCAAGATGAAATATCGTTCTTCCTATGGTCAGAACCTCTTGCAACACGCGCGCGAAACGGCCAATCTCTGCGCCACCATGGCCGCCGAGCTGGGGTTGAACCCCAAAATCGCCAAACGCGCCGGCCTCCTGCACGACATCGGCAAGGTGCCCGACAACGAACCCGAACTGCCTCACGCCATCATCGGCATGAAACTGGCCGAGAAATATAAGGAAAGCCCCGAGGTGTGCAACGCCATCGGCTCGCACCACGACGAAGTGGAGATGACCAATCTCATTTCGCCCATCGTGCAGGTGTGCGATGCAATTTCGGGCGCGCGCCCCGGCGCGCGCCGCGAGGTGGTGGAAGCCTATATCAACCGCCTCAACAATCTGGAATCGCTGGCGCTCTCCTACCCCGGTGTGGTCAAGACCTACGCCATCCAGGCCGGCCGTGAACTGAGGGTTATCGTGGGTGCCGACAAGGTGACCGACGACCAGGCCTGCCAACTTTCGCTCGACCTTTCGAAGAAGATTCAGGAGGAAATGACGTATCCCGGACAGATCAAAATCACCGTAATCCGCGAAACACGGGCGGTGAACTACGCCAAGTAGGCTGCCGGTAACGGAAAACCTTAAAAAAGAGGGTCTGTAAGCGCGGAAAATTTTCCAAGCCTACGAACCCTCTTCTTTTTTATCAACACCTCATAAATTTTTCCTATCCCCCTCCGGAGAAAAGGTTTTCAACAAATCCGTTTTCCGGAAAGAAAATCCGTCCGCAAAAAAACATAAACCACCCCGCTCCACACAGAACAGAACCCGACAAAAACAAGTCCGATACCAATCAAATACTTACATCGAAAATCCGCTTCCCAAGCCTTCTTATCGGCAAAAACGTCTATACTATTTTTCATAAAAAACAAGAGCGAAATCATTTTTTTTCTTACTTTTTTTTACCCACATTTGCACCACGGGAAAAACGAACAGCTCGTTGTTGACAACTTTATTTATCAACAGGCTTTTCCGCTTTCTCAACCGATATGCATTCAACAAAAATGGAACAAACCTACATAAGCGTATGGAATGAGTGCCTGAAGATTTTTCGGGACAATCTGGGTGATTCGAACAATTTCCGCATGTGGTTCGCACCCATCAAACCCGTCAAACTGGAGGGGCATACCCTTACCATACAGGTGCCGAGTCCCTTCTTCTACGAATGGCTGGAAGAACACTACGTGGCTCTGCTTCGTTCCACTATCCGCCGCACACTCGGTCCCGAAGGCCGTTTGGAATACTCTATGGTGATGGACTCCACCAATCCCTATGGACTTCGAGTACCAAGCAGTTTTAAAAACGAGACCCGAAACCCATCCATCGTCATGCCCGTACCCTCCAGAGACCAACTACCCGACCCCTTCATTATTCCGGGGATCAAGAAGATAAAAATCAACTCCCAACTGAACGAAAACCTTTCGTTCGAAAATTTCGTGGAGGGCGACTGCAACCGTCTGGCGCGTTCGGCCGGCTACGCCATTGCCGAAAATCCGGGCAAGACGGCTTTCAATCCTTTGTTCCTCCACAGTCCCACAGGTTTGGGCAAGACTCACTTGATGAATGCCATCGGGCTTCAGACCAAAATGAATCACCCCGACCTGACGGTGTTGTATGTATCGGCCGAACTTTTCACCCAACAGTTCGTAACGGCTTGCAATGCAAAGAACACCAACGATTTCACGCATTTTTACCAACTTATCGACGTTTTACTGATTGACGATATACACAAGCTGGCGGGAAAGGAGAAAACACAGGATGCTTTCTTTCAGATTTTCAACCAGCTGCACCAAAGCGGCAAACAATTGGTCATTTCGTCCGACAAGCCGCCCGTAGAATTGCAGGGTATAGAACAACGTCTGCTCTCGCGCTTCAAATGGGGTTTGGCTGCGGATTTGGCCGTGCCCGAGGTGGAGACCCGTATCGCCATCCTCAAGAAGAAACTCGAATCCAACGGCGTGGAAATGCCGCAGGACATCATTGAATATATCGCCTACAGCATCTCCACCAACATCCGCGAAATGGAAGGCGTGCTCAACTCGCTTCTGGCGCAGTCTATCCTCAACAAGAAGACCATCACCATGGAGCTGGCACGCAAGATGATCGACCAGATTGTGCATAATTCGGTGAAGGAGATTTCCATCGACTATATCCAGAAGGTAATCTGCGACCATTTCGACCTGCCCGTGGACAAGATCAACTCCAATACCCGTCGCCGCGAGGTGGTGACCGCCCGTCAATTGGCAATGTATTTCGCCAAGAAGCACACCAAGGCTTCGTTGGCCTCTATCGGGGCGCAATGCGGCAAACGCGACCACGCCACCGTGCTCCACGCCTACAAGACGGTGAACAACCTCCTCGAAACCGACAAGAACTTCAAGTTGATGGTGGAGGAATTGGAGAAAAAAATCAAGAGTTGATGAAACTGTTTTTGTTGCCCACCTGCTTGGGCGACACGGACTTCGAGGAAGTTCTACCCGCCCGCTATCTCGAACGCATACAACACCTTCGTGCCTTTTTCGTGGAAGACGTGAAATCGGCACGGAGGTTTCTTCGTAAAATAGGCTATCGGGTGGCGTTCGAAGAGGTGACGTTCGTGGAGCTGAGCGAACATACGCGCGAAGCTTCGTTGGAGGAGGTCCTGGCCAAACAGGACGTGGATGTGGACGCGCTTTCGGGGCAGGATATAGGGGTGATGTCGGAGGCGGGCCTTCCCTGCGTGGCCGACCCCGGCAATCTGGCCGTGGAATGGGCGCACCGCAAGGGCCTGCAAGTGGTTCCGCTGAGCGGTCCGTCCTCTATTTTCATGGCTTTGATGGCTTCGGGCTTCAACGGACAGAACTTCTGTTTTCACGGCTATCTGCCCGTGAAGGCGGCAGAGCGAGACGAAAAGTTACGGCGCCTCGAAGCGGCCGCACGCTCCGGGCAGACACAGATTTTTATAGAAACTCCCTATCGGAGCCAAAATATGTGGGATGCGATTGTGAACGCCTGCCGTGCCGAAACGCGCTTGTGCGTGGCCAGCGAAATCTCCACGGAACAGGAGTTCATACGCAGCATGACCGTGGCGCAATGGCGCAAACAAGGCTGCCGGCTGCATAAAATGAATACGGTGTTCCTGTTGGCTTGACAGATATAAGTTGTAAGTTTATGAACCCGCCCTTGGCCGAACAACTACGGCCCCAGCACATAGACGAATATATCGGACAGACCCACCTGATGGGCCCTGACGCCGTTTTGCGCAAGGCGATACTTTCGGGCGACCTGCCCTCGATGATACTTTGGGGCCCGCCGGGCGTGGGCAAGACAACGTTGGCCTATCTGATTTCCAAGTCGCTCGAGCGTCCTTTCTTTACATTGAGCGCCGTGATGGCGGGCGTAAAGGACGTGCGCGAGGTGCTCGACAAGGCCGAGGCCGTGCAGAAACAGAACCTGCAACGCCTCAACTCGCTCTTCGCCTCCGAAGAGGCCTCCGAGGCCGCCCGTCCCGAAGCCATGCGCAAATCGGGCCGCCCCATCCTGTTCATCGACGAAATCCACCGTTTCAACAAATCGCAGCAAGACTCGCTGTTGGGCGCGGTGGAGAAAGGCTCCATCACCTTTATCGGCGCCACCACCGAGAACCCTTCGTTCGAAGTCATATCCCCTCTGCTTTCTCGCTGTCAGGTATATGTGCTCCAACCGCTCTCCGATGCCGAGACCGACACCATGCTCGAAAGGGCCATCAAGCACGTGCAACGCTTCACTCCCGTTAAAATCATCCTCAAGGAAAGCGATTCGCTGAAGCGGATTTCGGGAGGTGACGGACGTAAACTGCTCAATGCCGTGGAATTGGTGGTGAGCGAGGGCATCCGCTTGGGCAACGAGGGAAAAATCAAGGAATGGGTCATCACCAACAAGACGGTTACCGACCTCATTCAGCAGAATCTGGCCGTCTACGACAAAAACGGCGAGAACCACTACGACATCATCTCGGCCTTCATCAAGTCGTTGCGGGGAAGCGACCCCAATGCGGCGGTGTATTACCTGGCCCGCATGCTCGCGGCGGGCGAAGATGTCAAGTTCATTGCGCGGCGCATGGTGATTCTGGCCTCCGAAGATATAGGCAACGCCAATCCCAACGCGCTCCTGTTGGCCAACGCCTGTTTCGACACGGTGCATAAGATTGGCTATCCCGAATGCCGTATCACACTCAGTCAGACCGCAGTATATTTAGCCTGCTCGCCCAAGAGCAACGCTTCGTATATGGCGATAGACAATGCGTTGGCCAAAATCAAGGAGACGGGCGATTTGCCGGTGCCGCTGCATCTGCGCAACGCGCCCACCCGCCTGATGAAGGATTTGGGATATCACGACGGCTACCGCTACGCGCACGACTACGAAAACAATTTCACCGATCTGGAATTTCTGCCCGCAGGTCTCGAAGGCTCGGTGTTCTACGAACCCGGCGACAACCCCAAGGAACGGGAGATGCGGGCAAGATTGAAAGGATTGTGGCAAGAGAAATACGGCTATTAAGATGAGCATACTGGAAAAACAAAACCGCATTGTGGAGGAGTTCTCCGCTTTCGAGGACTGGATGGACCGTTATAATCTGTTGATTGAAAAGGGGCGCAGCTGTCCCGTGCTGCCCGACAGCGAGAAAAACGAATCCCTGCTGATTAAAGGTTGCCAGTCGAGGGTGTGGATCAAGGCGGAACTCAAAGACGGAAAAATGTATTTCGAGGCCGATTCCGACGCAGTGATCACCAAGGGCATCGCCTCGCTGCTGATAGAGGTTTTCTCGGGCGAGACCCCGCAGGACGTGGTGGCGGCGCCCACCGACTTCCTCGAGAAAATAGGCCTGAAGGAACATCTCTCCCCCACCCGTTCCAACGGCCTTACCGCCATGCTCAAGCAAATCAAACTCTACGCCTTGGCGTTCAGCCTCAAAAAATAAATATAGAAAATATGACTACGGATCTTCATCAAGAACTTTTCAAGGAATTCGGCTTGTTCGAAGCGAAGTTCCGTACCCTTATCCAAGGGGATTTCCCCATTATCGAACCTATCTGCCGGCAGATTTTCAAATCGAAGGGCAAGCAGTTGCGCCCGCTTCTGGTGTTCCTCACACACAAGCTTTTCCATGAGGAGGTGAGCGAGCAGGCCTATCTGGCGGCCTCTCTGGTGGAAATTATCCACGCGGCCTCTTTGGTGCACGACGATGTGGTCGATATGGCCGACATGCGGAGGGGCAACGCCTCGGTGCGCGCCCTTTTCGGCAACAAGACGGCGGTATTGGCCGGCGACTATCTCTTGGCGCACGCCTTTCTGAACGCCTACGACAAGGGAGAACACAAGATGCTGCGCATTTTGGTGGAGGCCATCCGCCTCATGAGCGAAGGCGAATTGATTCAACTGCAATACGCCCGCAACCCTCAGGCCAATTATCAAACCTATTACCGCGTGGTGGAATGCAAGACCGCCGCCTTGTTCCGTTGCTGCTGTCATTGCGGCGCCCTCACCGCCGGCGCCTCGGCCGAACAGATGCGTCTCTGCGAGGAAATCGGAAACAATCTCGGCATCGCCTTTCAGATTCAGGACGATTTGCTGGACCTGAACACCGAAACACCCAGCGGCAAACTTTACGGCAACGATTTGCGCGAAGGGAAACTCACCCTGCCCGCTCTGTATATGTTGGAACACGCTTCCGCCCCAGAGAAGGAGGCCTTCTTCCGCGATTTGGAATCATTAAACGATTTAAATAATCTCATAGACAGGATAAAGCAATCCGGTGGCGAAGCCTTTGCACGGGAGCAGGCGCTCCACTATCGGGAAAAGGCCCTGGAAGCCTACAGGGCGCTGCAACGCCCCTCTCCGCTCTTCGAAACCTTGACGGATATGATTTTTTCGTAACTCCGCCCCCGCAAGTTTTGTTTTAAATTAAAAAAAGTCTACCTTTGCGCCCTCCATTGCCCGGATGGCGGAATTGGTAGACGCGCTACTTTGAGGGGGTAGTGTCGGTTTCGACGTGCAAGTTCGAGTCTTGTTCCGGGCACATGAAACTTCGCGATAAGGTTTCGCGAAAGCCCAAGTGGCGGAATTGGTAGACGCGCTAGTTTCAGGGACTAGTTTCAGCAATGAAGTGCAAGTTCGAGTCTTGTCTTGGGCACGATAAAGAAGAGGGGCGCTCGGTGAAACCGAGCGCCCCTCTTGTATCTTAACCGTTCCGCGTGGAATTCTCAAGGAATTTTGCTACCTTTGCCGCCCTAATTTCATTGTACATTATGGCAGAAAATGCAAAAAAAGGCGAACAAGCCGTAGAAGAAGTGGAAGTGGCCCTCGACAGAACGGGTGCTTTTTTTGAGAAACACAAGTCGCTCATCATTGGCGTGGTGGCCGCTATCGTGATTTTGGTAGGCGGTTATTTCGGCGTGAAGTATCTGGTGGTGGCTCCCCGCGAGAAGAAAGCCGCAAGTCAGATGTTCTATGCGCAGAACTATTTTGAAATGGGCGCATTGCAACAGGCTTTGGACGGAGACGGACAGCACGCCGGTTTTCTGGAAGTGGCCGACAGTTATGGAATGACCAAGAGCGGAAAACTCGCCCGCTATTATATAGGTCTCATCTACCTGCATCAAGGACAGTTCGAAGATGCGGTGACCTATCTGCGCAAGTTCAAGACCTCCGACCCTGTTCTGTATATCCTTTCGCGGCAGGCTTTGGGCGATGCGTGCCTGGAAGCCGGCAGAACGGATGAAGCGTTGAACGCCTATAGGAATGGGGCTTCGAAATACAGCAACGAAGCGCTCACGCCCGGTCTCCTGTGGCGGGTGGCCCTTACCTGCGAGATGCAGGAGCGTACACAGGAAGCGCTCAAGGCCTATATGCGCATTCGCGACGAATTTCCCATGTCGCAGGAGGCTCAGGATGTAGAGCGTCAGATTGCCCGTCTCAACGCCGAAACAGGCAGATAAGAAGCGGCACCATGTGCCGATAGATGAAAAACACAGGGGAAAATCCTATTCCGGGTTCTCCCCTTTTTAGTTATTATACAAGATTTTTGTTATGTCGACTGCAGACAGAGAAAAAGACGCGGCTTTCAAACGCAGGCTCAGTTTTACGGGCTATCGCTTCGCCGTATTATATGCCGAATGGAATCAGGAAATCACCCACGCCTTGCGCGACGGTTGTGTGGAAACCCTCAAGATGAACGGTGTGGGCGAGGACCATATCGGCACCATCGCCGTGCCGGGCAGTTTCGAGCTGGCTTCGGCCGCCTCCATGTTTGCCCGCAACGAGAGTGTGGACGCGGTGATTTGTCTGGGCTGTGTGATTCAAGGCGAGACCCGTCATTTCGATTTCATCTGCCAGGCGGTGGCCGACGGCTTGGCCCGTGTAGGTATGGAAGAATGCAAGCCCGTGATTTTCGGGGTGTTGACCACCAACACGCAGGAACAGGCTTTGGAACGGGCCGGCGGCAAGTTGGGCAACAAAGGCAGCGAAGCGGCTTTGGCGGCCCTGCAGATGTTGGAGGTGCAGGAACAGGCCCGTGTGTTTCCCCGTAACATCATGCCCAATGAGTAGAAGGATTGTGTTTATGGGCACGCCCGAATTCGCTTCGGGCTGTCTGCGGGCGCTGGTACATGCGGGACTGGAAGTGGTGGCGGTGGTCACCACGGCCGACAAGCCGGTGGGCCGGGGTCTCAAGACGGCGGCTTCGGATGTCAAGAAGACCGCATTGGAATTGGGTCTGCCCGTGCTTCAGCCGCTCAAGCTCAAAGACCCCGCTTTTCTGAAAGAACTTGCGGCGTTTCAGGCCGATTTGCAGATTGTGGTGGCATTCCGCATGTTGCCGCAGGAGGTATGGGCCATGCCGCGCCTCGGCACCTTCAATCTTCACGCCTCCCTGCTGCCGGCCTACCGAGGCGCGGCTCCCATCCAACGCGCCCTCTGGAACGGCGAGACCGAAACCGGTGTCACCACATTCCTTTTGGACAAGGATTTGGATACGGGCGGTATTCTCCATCAGGAAAAAGTGAAGATAGAAGCCGATGAAACGGCGGGAACCCTGCACGACAAGCTGTTGGCCGTGGGCGCTCCCTTGGTTGTGAAAACGGCAGAGGAACTATTGGACGGAAAAGTAAAACCCGTGGCGCAAGCATCGGGCGAAGCGATGCCGCTTGCCCCGAAAATCTTTAGGCAGGATTGCTATCTGGACTTTTCCCTACCCGCCTTGAACCTGCAGCGACAGGTACGGGCCTTGAGCCCTTATCCTGGTGCGGTGACAGTCTTGCACAACCCGAAAAAGGGCGTTTTTACGCCTTTCAAAGTGTTGGAATGCGATTTTTTTGAAAAAAAACAAACAAGTTATGAACAGGGAATGTTTGAAACTGACAACAAGCATTTTCTGCGAATCGCTTGCGGCGATGGCAATTTTTTAGCTCTTAAAAAAATACAACAATCTGGTAAAAAAGCACTTACAATAGAAGATTTTTTAAGGGGCTTTCGCGCCGAAAATTTCGAGGGGGCCCGTTTCGGAATGCCCGACCCTGCCTAATGCCCTATATACGCCCATTTTGCACCTCGAGGGCGTTTGGCAAATCGAAAGAAGCTGTTTAGATTTGTCACACAATTTAACAATGTCTAACTCTTAAAACACAAAAAGATGAACAGAGTTGAATTAATTGACGCGATGGCCGCCAAGAGCAAATTGACGAAAGCCGATGCCAAAAAAGCTTTGGAAGCTTACTTGACCGTTGTAGGCGAAGCCTTGAAGAAAGGTGACAAAGTTTCGTTGGTTGGTTTCGGTACTTTCAGCGTTCAGAAGAAGGCTGCCAGAATGGGCCACAACCCTCAAACCGGCAAACCCATCAAGATCGCCGCTAAGAAGGTGGTTAAGTTCAAAGCCGGTGCCGTTCTTGCCAAGAAAGTTAAATAATTTTCTTCAAGACGATAAAAAAGCGAGGCCTTCGGCCTCGCTTTTTTTGTCTATCTTTACACCTAAAATTTTTGCCATGCCCGAGAAAATCACCCACGAAGGCGTTGTGATTGCCGTAGATAAGAACCTCGTTACCGTAAAGATCGAGGCGGCTTCGGCTTGCGGTTCGTGCCATGCGAAAGGCTTGTGCAATATGGCTGAGAAAACCGACAAGGAAATTCCCGTGAAAACTCCGCACGCCTCCGACTACTCCGTGGGAGAAAAGGTACACGTGTTTCTGATGTCGAATACGGGATTGAAAGCGGTGGGCTATGCCTACGGACTTTCGTTGGGCGTAGGGGCGCAGGCTTTTATCATTGCCTCTTTCCTCACCCGAAATCAATTGGTTTGGGCCCTATCCGCATTGGCGGCCATCGCCCTCTACTTCATTATACTCCGTCTTTGCGCGCCTCGCCTGAATCAAAAATTCAGTTTCGGCGTGGAAAAAATCACGGACTCCCTTTGAAACGGAACTTCTTTATTGAAAACTAAATAAACAATCCAATGAAATTACTCCAAGACAAAGTCGCTTTGATTACCGGCGCTTCGCGCGGTATCGGAAAGGCCATTGCTCTGCGCTTCGCCGCCGAAGGCGCCAACATCGCCTTCACCGACCTGCGTGATGACGAAAACATGCAGGCGTTGGTGAAAGAATTGGAAGGCATGGGCGTAAAGGCCAAGGGCTACGCTTCGAACGCCGCCAACACCGAAGACACCGCCAAGGTGGTGGCTTCCGTAGCGCAGGATTTCGGACGCATCGACGTGTTGGTGAACAACGCCGGCATTACCAAAGACGGGCTTCTGCTCCGCATGACCGAAGAACAATGGGATGCGGTTATCAATGTAAACCTCAAGTCGGTGTTCAACTTCACCAAAGCCGTGGCTCCTATCATGAGCAGCCAGCGCGGAGGCAGCATCATCAGCCTCAGTTCTGTGGTGGGTGTGAGCGGCAACGCCGGTCAGGCCAACTACTCGGCCTCGAAAGCGGGCATCATCGGTTTCACCAAGTCGGTGGCCAAGGAATTCGGCAAGCGCGGCATCCGTGCCAACGCCATCGCGCCGGGTTTCATCATCACCGATATGACCGCGCAGCTTTCGGAAGAAGTGCGCAAGGATTGGGAAAGCAAGATTCCCTTGCATCGTGGCGGCACGCCCCAGGATGTGGCGAATGTATGTCTGTTCCTCGCCTGCGACCTGTCTTCGTATGTAAGCGGTCATGTGTTGCACGTTTGTGGCGGGATGAATATGTAATATGTTATTCAATATTCTAATATCGTGTGCAGTGGCGGCTCTCTACGCCGCGCTCCTGTACACGAGAAACAGGAGAGACGAACTCGGAAAACCTTGGCGGTATACCCTTGCCGCCTTGCGCTTCGCGTTCGTCTTTCTTCTTTGTTTTGTCCTCTTTTCCCCTCTCTACAAGATACAACGTCAGGAGATACGCAAGCCCGTATGCTTCGTGGCCGTGGACGAATCCGCTTCCATGCAGGATGTGCTCACGCCCGCCGCACTTTCGTCCATCCGCACGCTCCGCACCCGTCTCGAAGACAACTTCGATGTGCGGGAAATCCGCTTCGGCACAGCCGAATCCACGCATTTCGAAAATCTTTTCAACACGATAAAGAAACAAGCGCAAGGCAATCCCGATGCCTGCGTGCTTTTGATTTCGGACGGCAACGTCAACATGGGCGCCGACCCATTTCACGCCTACCGTTCCTGCGCCCTGCCGCTCTTCTGTATCGGCTTGGGAGACACCACCCTTCATGCAGACACCTATATCGGCGACATTCAATATAATCCTTACGCTTTCAAAGGCAATGTATTTCCCGTTCGCATCCAGTTGGGCAAGCGTTTGCTTGCGCAGGGCAAGGCGCGTTTGCAACTTTCCCTGCAGGGAGAGGTTATTGAGGAGAGCGAAATTGATTTCGACGCATGGAGAAGCGACGAGACAGAAATCGAATATGAAATTCCCGCCTCCGAAGCGGGTGTATTCCGTTATCAACTCTCTTTAAGTCCGCAGCAAGACGAACGCGACCGCCTTAACAATACGGCTTCTTTCCGCATCAAGGTGTTGGAAAGCAAACGCAAGATTCTGATTTTGGGACAGACCGCCCATCCCGACATGGGGGCGTTGGCCCGAAGTCTCGCCCGGAGCGGAAAATACGAAACCGATGTGCGGACCTTGCAGGGTTCCCGTCCGTCCGATTTCGGACCGCAGCTATTGCGCGAATACGACCTTGTGATTCTGCACGGTCTGCCGTCCGTGCAACAGGACCTGCACGGTTTCGATGAGATTCTGCGGGAAAAGCCCGTGTGGTATATCGTGAGCGCAAGCACCGACTTGGCGAGGCTCTCCCGCCGCGAAACGGGATTGACTTTCAGCCCAAGAGGAGGTTGGAACGAGGCGCAGGCCTCCCTCTCTCCCGATTTCTCCCTTTTCGAAATCCCGAAGGACGAAGCGGAGGCCTACCTTCATTTTCCGCCTCTCTACACGCCCTTTTCCCGCTACGAAACTTCTTCGGGAGGAGAATGTGTGTTCTATCAGAATATCCTGCAAACCCCTACCCGCGACCCGCTGCTTTGGTTGAACCTATCTACCGTCCACCCTGTGGCGGTGGTGACCGGTCATGGACTTTGGCGGTGGAGGATGGCCGATTTTCAAAACCACGGGGACACACGGATATTCGACCGCCTCGCAGATCGCCTCGTGCAGTTGCTCTCCACCGAAAAGCCCAAAGAAAATCTGGTGATTCAATGCCCCGAAACCCTTTCCTCTTCCGACAACCTGTCTGTACGCGCCACGCTCTATAACGCTTCGTTCGAAAAAATAGACAACGCCGACATCCATTTTGTGCTGCACGAGGAAGACAGCGGTCGGGAATACGACTTCCTGTTCGCTCCCGACGGCGACGCCTATCGGCTGGATGCGGGCACGCTGCCCGAGGGTGACTACACCTATACGGCCAGCGCGTGTCTGGGGGACAGAACCTATCGGAGCAAAGGGCGCGTGACCGTGGAGGCCGGACGGCTGGAAAATCCGCAACTGCCCGCGAACATCGCTTTGCTGCGCAATCTCGCCCTCTCCTATCAAGGCGAATTCTTCTACCGCGATTTCACTTCACCCGCACGCATCCTCTCCCAAAGAAAAGACCTCAAGCCGCGAATCCACTACCGGGAGGTATATGTTTCGCCGCTTGAGGCCAAATGGGTGCTTGTTCTCCTGTTGTGTCTGCTTTGCGTGGAATATCTCGGACGCAAAGTTTTCGGAAACCTCTAGAATCTATCGGATAGCGTCCAGTTCGTTGTAGAATTCTTCCACTTCGCCCAGATAACGTCCCTTGACAACCAAACCCGGAGCGAGCAGGATTTTAGTGGGATAACCCGACACACCGTACATCAGAACCACATCGGGATTTTCCTCTTCCGCGTTCTGCGCATTGCGCCACAAGATGTTTTCTTTCTGCAGAAAATCCTTCAGTTTTTCGGTCTTGTCCCGGTTGCTGATACCGATGAATTCCACTTTTCCGGAATATTTCTTGTGATAGGCTTTCATGCGGGGCAGACCTTTCACGCACCACGGACACCACGTGCCCCAGAAATCCAGCACCACATATTTATCCTTGAAATCCGAAAGACGGAAGGTTTTCCCCTCCAGATCGGTCATCTCGAAATCGGGAGCCACCTCGCCCTTGCGCGCCAACAAGGCGTTGGCATCGAGTTCAAGCATTCTCTCTGCCTTTTGCCGGGCATCGTCGAGGTTTTCTTTCATCACACCCTCCCGAACGTTCCGGCTCAAAGTCTCGTAATAAGCCAAAAACGTGTCTTTCACGGGGTGACGCATCAGATAGATGGCCGAACGGGCATCATCGGGATAGGTCTTCACATACTCCATATAGACATCCGAAAACGCTGCCTGTGCAAGGCGATAGAGCGCCGAAAGGCTGTCTACAAACTGTTCGTCGGCATATTCCACGCCTCTTTCCATCGCCTTGCCGATCTGCGCGCGCAAGTTCTGCATCTCGCGGTAGGCATCGCGGGCGACGGTATACATACGGGCCTGGGCCGCAAGCTGTGCCGAACCCGAAAGATTGTAGTGAAGGTCTTCGTCCTCCCACTTTACTTCCAAAGCGGCCCTTTCTCCCGGACAAATCCAGAACGATACGGGATAGTCGCCATATTGTTCCAACGCCATACGGATTTCCGTAGGCTGTGTGATTTCGTGGTTCCAGACCAGCTTTCCGTCTTCGGCCCGAAGGGTGTCGTGGGAGATTTCCGAGAGGTTGGGAATCTGCGCGTAGTTCATGTATACAATCTGGTCCGGGATATTTTCGAAAACAACCGTAAGGGTGGGTTTATGCGTGCAGGCGCCGAGAAGCAAAAGTCCCGTCGCCAAAACACCGAAAAGGCAAAACTTCTTCATAAGGGTTTTGTTTTTGAGTGTCAATTTGATTTCCCGCCGTTTTCATATACGCGCAAGGCTTCGAGAAAGTCGTTGTCGCGTTGCAGGTAGGTGGGATAAAAACCTGCATCATCGTAGAGGTTACGTCCTATAAGGGCCTTGAGCGTGAGCCGCACGTCATCGCCATATTTGGCAAGGCTTTCGGGATGCCGTTCGAGCCCCTTGCTTTCCGAATAGCGCAGAAAATCTTCGAAAAGGGCATCGTCGAACACAAAGTATTTCGTGAAGCTTTCGGCATCGGGATAGCGCTTCTTCAGTTCGGTACGGTGCGTATTGGCGTAGTTGAAGCTGAAATCGTAGGTATAGCCCGTCGAGGAGAGTTTGTTGGTATAGACAAACAGACTGTCGGTGCGGTAGGGTACGGCTACGTCGGGCTGAATGCCGCCACCTCCGTAGACCACGCGACCGCCACGCGTATAATACTTGACGGTGTCGGTGTGCGAAGAGGTGTCCTCACCCGTCATTTCTCCGCTCAGATAGCGGCGCATCATATCTTCTTCGTAATCCTCGTAACCGCCTTCGTAGGATTTCTGAATGCAACGTCCGCTGGGCGTATAGTATCGCGCCACGGTAAGCCGCAGGGCACTGCCGTCGGAAAGCGCCATCTGCTCCTGCACCAGTCCCTTTCCGAACGAACGCCGTCCCACCACCACGCCTCGGTCGTTGTCTTGAATGGCGCCCGCGAATATCTCGCTGGCCGAGGCAGACCATTCGTCCATCAGCACAATCAAGGCCATATCCTGATAACGTCCGTTTCCCGTGGCGAGGACTTCGGTCCGGCGGCGGCTCCGGCCTTCGGTGTAGACAATCCCCTGCCCCTCTTTCAAGAACATATCCGCCATATCCAGACACGCCCCCAGCAAGCCGCCGCCGTTGGAACGCAAATCCACCATCAACGTATGCACGCCCTGCCGTGCCAAGGAACGCACGGCTTTCTCGAATTCTCTGGCGGTGTTGACGGCGAAACGGCTCACCTTTATATAACCCAAGCCCGGCTCCACCACAAAGGCCACGTCGACGCTGTAGGTAGGTATCACGTTCCGCTTCACCTCCACCCAAACCAAACCCTCGGTCTGCGCGCGCTGCAAGCCCAGACGCACCTTGGTACCCTTGGGTCCCTTGAGCTTCTTCATCACGTTGTCGGTAGACATCTTCTTTCCCGAAAGAGTGTCTGTTCCGGCCACAATGATGCGGTCGCCGGGCAGCACGCCCGCCTTTTCCGACGGGCCGCCGCTGATAGGCATGATAACCGTGACGGTATCGTCTATCATGCGGAATTGCACGCCTATGCCCTGAAAGTTGCTCTGTATCTCTTCTTCGGCTTTCTCGAAATCCTGTGCG
Source organism: bacterium (assembly GCA_014803485.1). Lineage (GTDB taxonomy): Bacteria > Bacteroidota > Bacteroidia > Bacteroidales > P3 > Pullibacteroides. The sequence continues at coordinate 38,469 of JAAVBQ010000057.1, forward strand.
GGGAGATAGGCCGAATGCGGGTCGAGACTGTGCAGAACCGCATCCAAACCCACTTGGGTCACTTTCTCCTCGTTGATGGTATCGACGTAGTTATTCTCGATAAATTCCATCACCGCACCCAACTTGTTTCCCGGCGCATACGGCACGGACGGGCGCGTCAAGGCGGGTCTTATCATGGAGAGTCGCCTCTGCATCATGATAATACCCACCCAAATCCCCACTGTAAAGAACAAGAGGAGGAGAGCCCAAAAGGATACGGATTTCTTCAACGCTTCTTCTTAAACGTTTATTCGCCTTGCAGTTCCTTTACCTTCTCGCCCCATTCCTGCGCGGCGGCAGCCTGACCCAACTGCATGTATACATCGCGGAGGGTCATCATCACGTTTACGTTCTGCGGCTGGGCTTCCAACACTTTCTGCAGATAAGGAATGGCTTTGTTGAACACGTCCTTGGCCGCAGCCTCGAGTTCGGCGTATTTGGTTTCTTCCTCCAAGGGAAGCGCGTTGGCCTCGTCCTTGAGACGGATGCCCTGGTTTACATAGAACGCACCGGTGTTGTAGATGGCTTCGGCATAGTCGGGATTCAGCTCCAGCGCCTTGAGATAGGCGGCTTCGGCTTCGGCATACTTGCCGTCGTTCTCGTAGGCGATGCCGATGAAGAGTTGGAAAGGTGCGTCGTCGCTCCATTTTTCCAAAGCGGTGTTGAGCAATTCGGAAGCCTTTTCGTTGGCCCCCATGCGCAGATATACCGAAGAGGCGTTGATATAGATGTTGCGGTCTTCGGGAAACAGGTTCACGGCGTTTTCAATCACTGCCGAGGCTTCTTCTTTCTGATCGTTGCGGAAATAGGCATCGGCCAGACCGATATACGCTCCCGAGAGCATGGCGCCGCCGTCCACCAAAGCCTTGTAGTATTCGATGGCCTTGTCCAGAATACCGGCATTGGAGGCGCAAAGGGCGATATTGAAGGCGCAGTTGGTGTCGTAGACACCTTCTATCATACTCACTTGAAACGACTTTTCGAATTCCTCCGCAGCCACGGCGAAATTTCTCTCCTCGTATTTGCGTGCGCCGTTGTCGTAGAATACATTGGCCAAGCCATTGATATCGTTGCGCAACAAAAGGATGTTCTTGTTGGAAGGATCGATTTGAAAAGCCTTCTCGAACGATTCCTTACTCATATCGGCAGCCGTGGGGAAATCGCGCAGCATAAGGGGGTTGCGCGAAATGGCCAGATAGATTTTGCCACGAGTAACCCAAGCATCGAGCATATCGGCCGTTTCGGGATCCACCACCACTTTTTCAATCAACGCTACGGCATCCGAGTATTTTTCCTGCTGAAGGAAACGTTTGGCGCTTTTGAGCGACTTCACCTGCGCCATGCCGGCACCCGTAAAGCAAACCAACGCCAAGGCGAGAACCAAAATTCTGTTTTTCATAATCGTATTTTTTCGAGTTTATAATTTCTTTCTGTCTACGGACTACGCCTCCGTTTCGGAGTTGTTGCCTTCTGCGGTTTCGGGATTGTTGCCGTCAATGTCTTCGGCCTCCATATCGGCATCCTCTTCGCCGTCCATGGCCACCTTGGCCACCGATGCGATAAAGTCCTTGCCCTTGAGGTCGATGAGTTTGACACCCTGTGTGGCGCGTCCCACCACACGCAGGTCTTTCACCGCCATACGCAGGGTGATGCCCGATTTGTTGATGATCATCAAATCGTCCATGTCGGTAACGTCCTTGATGGCTATCAGAGCCCCCGTCTTGTCGGTGATGTTGATGGTCTTCACACCCTTGCCGCCACGGTTGGTCTCGCGGTAGTCTTCCAAGGCGGAACGTTTGCCGAAGCCCTTTTCGGAAACCACCAGCACATCGGTTTCGGGCGAATCCACGCAAATCATACCCACCACCTCATCGCTCTCGCTTGCCAACGTGATGCCGCGTACCCCCGAAGCTCCGCGCCCCATGGGACGGACCTTCGATTCGGGGAAACGGATGGCCTTGCCCGATTTCAATGCCATGAGGATAACCGACGAACCCGTGGTGAGACGGGCTTCGAGCAGTTGGTCGCCCTCGCGCACCGTCACGGCGATGATACCGTTCTGACGCGGACGGGAATAGGCTTCCAACGAAGTCTTCTTGATGATGCCCTTCTTGGTGCAGAGCACGATGTAGTTATTGTTGATATACTCTTCGTCCTTGAGGTTCTTGACGTTGATATAGGCCTTCACCTTGTCGTCGGCGGCGATGTTAAGCACATTCTGCATGGCGCGGCCCTTGGATTGACGGGAGCCCTCGGGTATGTCGAACACGCGCATCCAGAAGCACTTGCCCTGTTCGGTAAAGAACAGCATATAGTTGTGCATCGAAGCCACAAACAAGTGTTCCACGAAATCCTCGCTGCGTACATCCGAACCCTTGATACCCTTGCCGCCACGGTTCTGCCGGCGGTATTCCACCAAGCGGGTACGCTTGATATAACCCAAGTGGGAAATGGTGATGACCATATCTTCGTCGGGTATGGTGTCCTCGATATTGAAATCCACCGAATCGTAGACGATGCGCGAACGACGTTCGTCGCCGAATTTCTCCTTGATTTCGAGGGTTTCCTTCTTTATCAGTTCCATCCGTTTGGACTCGTGCTCCAGAAGTTCGTGATACTCCGCGATGGCTCTCTGCAGTTCGTCATATTCCTTTTGGAGACGTTCGCGTTCCAAGCCCGTCAACTGCCCCAAACGCATCTCGACGATGGCCTTGGCTTGCAGTTCGCTGAACTCGAAGCGACGTATAAGTTCCTGTTTGGCTTCGTCTATGGTTTTGGAACCCCGGATTACGGCGATAATATCGTCCATGATGTCCAAGGCCTTGAGCAGACCTTGCAGGATATGGGCGCGGGCCTCGGCGGCGGCCAGACGGAAACGGGTGCGGCGAACGACCACCTCGTGACGGTGGTCTACGAAAGCCCGAATCAAATCCTTGAGATTGAGCAGACAGGGCTTGCCGTGGTCGAGTGCGATGTTGTTGACGCTGAAAGAGGATTGCAGGGCCGAAAGCTGATAGAGTTTGTTGAGCACCACATTCGGCACGGCATCGTTGCGCAGGTCGAACACCACGCGGATGCCGTTGCGGCTCGATTCGTCGCGGATATCGACAATGCCGTCGATGCGTTTCTCGTTCACCAGGTCGGCGATGCGCTTCACCATCTCGGCCTTGTTGACCATATAGGGAATGGAGGTGACGATGATTTGGTTGCGCCCCGTGGAAGTGGTCTCGATATTGGCTTCCCCGCGCATCACCACCCGCCCCGTGCCGGTACGGAAAGCGTCCCTTACGCCGTCGTAGCCGTAAATCACGCCGCCCGTGGGAAAGTCGGGCGCCTTGACATACTGCATGAGTTCGTCTACGGTGATGTCCTTGTTGTCGATATAGGCCACGATACCGTCGCATACCTCGGAGAGATTGTGCGGCGCCATATTGGTGGCCATACCTACGGCGATACCCTGCGAACCGTTCACCAAAAGGTTGGGGATGCGGGTAGGCAACACCACGGGTTCCTTGTTGGTGTCGTCGAAGGTGAGCTGCATATCCACCGTATCTTCGTCGATGTCTTGCAGCAAGGCTTCGGCCAATTTCTGCATTCTGGCCTCGGTATAACGCATGGCCGCGGGCGGGTCTTGGTCGATGGAGCCGAAGTTACCCTGTCCGTTCACCAAAGGATAGCGCATGGACCAATCCTGCGCCATACGCACCAACGCTCCGTAAATAGAACTGTCGCCGTGCGGGTGGTACTTACCAAGCACATCGCCCACGATACGGGCCGACTTCTTGAAAGGCACCGTGGATGTGATTCCCGCCTCGTTCATCGCATAGAGGATACGGCGGTGGACCGGCTTCATACCGTCACGCACATCGGGCAAGGCACGCGCCACAATCACAGACATCGAATAGTCGATGTAAGCCGATTTCATCTGTTGATCAATCTCCACAGGCACAATCCTGCCGTGAATGCCCGATTCTTCCTTTACTTCTTCCATAAATATTAACTTACTGTATTTCTATTATTTGCGTATTTTCTACAAAGCATACGAAATTAGTGTTTTTTGTCGAAAATACAAAGGTTCCGCAAGCGTTTTTATAAACACCCTTTTCACAATTCAATAAACTTGATATTAGCATATTATAAAAAATCTGCCTTTTTAACAGGCTTCTGTCAGAAAGTTACCCGAAAGCCTCCCTCCGGCGCGTTTTTTATCGCTAAATTCGCGGAGCTTTGTATTTTTCGGAGGGCTGGCACATTGTTTGCACCCGCTCTTCCTCCAAAAGGAAAGGAAAATTATGGAAATCAACATATCGGACAAACTCAAGACCATACTCAACTACAGCACGGAAGAGGCCGTGCGTATGGGCAACAAACAGGTGGGACTCGAACACCTGGTGTTGGGCATACTCCGTCAGGCGGACAATAAGGCGGTGGCCGCCCTCCTGCATTTCGGCATAGACCCTGCAGGACTGAAAAAAGACATTGAAAGAAGCGTGGAGCCCGCCGGACGGGATTTCAAGGAATCGACCGACAAGGACAATCCCATTCCCGTGAGCAAACAGGTGGACCAGATCGTGAAGGTGATGTTTCTGGAGAGCCTGCGGCTCAAACAGGCGCAGGTGGAACCCGAACACGCTCTTCTGGCCATTCTCAAGGACGATGCCTCGCAGGTATCGGCCCTGCTCAACCAGGCCGGCATCACCTACGAAAAGACCAACGACTTTCTCAAAGGTTCGGTGACGGTGGGCAAATCCCCGCAGCCTATGAATTCGGAAGAAGACATAGACATGCACGAATACGGCGAAAACGATGCCGACCGCAAGTATAAGGAGGGAAAGGACAGTGCGGCGGGCTCCGACACATCCAAGTCTTCGTCGGAAAAATCGGGCACACCCGTATTGGACAATTTCGGACGCGACCTCACCAAAGCCGCCCGCGAGAAGCTTCTGGACCCCGTGGTGGGGCGCGAGAAGGAACTCGACCGCATCACGCAAATCCTCACCCGTCGCAAAAAGAACAATCCTATTCTGATAGGCGACCCCGGCGTGGGGAAATCGGCCATTGCCGAGGGTTTGGCGCAACGGATAGCGGAAAATAAGGTGCCCCGTCTGCTCAAGGACAAAAGGGTGCTTACCTTGGATATCGCCTCGATTGTGGCGGGCACCAAATACCGCGGACAGTTCGAGGAAAGAATGAAGGCTATCATCACCGAGCTTCAGAAGCATCCGGAAGTAATTGTCTTTATTGACGAAATCCACACCATGGTGGGGGCGGGCAACACTGCCGGCGCCCTCGACGCCTCCAATATGTTCAAACCTGCCCTGGCGAGAGGCGAAATCCAATGTATCGGAGCCACCACCTTAGACGAGTTCCGGCAGAGCATCGAAAAGGACGGGGCGTTGGAACGCCGTTTCCAAAAAGTGCTGGTGGATGCCACCACACCTGCCGAAACGCTCGAAATCCTGCACAATATCAAGGGGCGTTACGAAGACCACCATATGGTGCGGTATAGCGAAGAAGCGCTGAAAGCCTGCGTGGAGCTCACCGACCGATACATCACCGACCGCGTGTTGCCCGACAAGGCCATCGACGCGCTCGACGAAGCCGGAGCCAAGGTGCATTTGCTCGAAAAAGGGATGCCCGCCGAACTCGAAGCCCTCGAAACCGAACTTGCCGGAAGCAAGAAGGCGATGTTGGATGCACTTAAGGACCAGCGTTTTGAAGAAGCTGCCAACCTGCGCCAAAAAGTGGGCGAAGTGGAAAAGCAACTGCAGGAAGCGATTGCCGGATGGCAGAAACAATTGGAGGAAAACCGTCCCACTGTAGACGAGGAAATCATTACCGAAGTGGTTTCGATGATGTCGGGCGTGCCTATTCAGAAAGTGGCGCAGAACGAAAGCGAACAGCTCTTGCAGATGGAAGACAAACTGCGCGCGAAGGTAATCGGACAGGACGAGGCCATCGCCAAAATCGTACGTTCGATACGCCGCAACCGCACGGGGCTGAAAGACCCGTCGCGTCCTATCGGCAGTTTTATTTTCCTAGGGCCTACGGGCGTGGGGAAAACCCACCTCACCAAATCGTTGGCCGAATATCTCTTTCACAACGAAAACGCGCTTATCCGCATCGACATGAGCGAGTATATGGAGAAATTCGACGTGTCGCGCCTCATCGGCTCGCCTCCCGGTTACGTGGGCTATGAGGACGGCGGACAACTCACCGAAAAGGTGCGTCGCAAGCCCTACTCCATCGTGCTCTTCGACGAAATCGAGAAAGCTCACCCCGACATCTTCAACCTCCTGCTGCAGGTATTGGACGACGGGCAACTCACCGACGGATTGGGACGGAAAGTGGACTTCAAGAATACCATCATCGTCATGACCTCCAACCTCGGCTCACGGCAACTGCACGATTTCGGAACCGGCATAGGCTTTTCCACCTCGGCCAAGGAAGCCTCCAAGAGCGAGGCGGCGCGGGCGGTCATCGACAAGGCGCTCAAAAAGCATTTCGCCCCCGAATTCCTGAACCGTATCGACGAAATCGTGATGTTCCGGAACTTGGAGAAACCCGACATCTTCAAGATCATCGACACCGAATTTGCCAAACTCATCGGGCGGATGAAGAAGATGAACGCCGAAATGGAGCTTACCGAAAGCGCCAAGAATTTCCTGATGGAAAAAGGCTGGGAACCCGAATTGGGCGCGCGTCCTTTGCGTCGCTGCATTGAACATTACGTGCAGGACGAATTGGCCGAATGCATGTTGCGCGGCATGAACCCCGACGGCAAGCACATTGTAGTGGACTACAAGGAGGGAGAGGACAAACTCACGCTTACGGTTTCGGAAATCCCCGCGATGGCAGCCTCCGGTTCGGAGAGCGAAAAACACGAAGAAATGGCGGAGTGCTGTCTTTAATGTATCTTCGCATTCACGATTAAAACGAAAGAACGATATGGGAGCCTTTAAAGCCTACGACATCCGCGGAGTCTACAACCGCGATTTCAACAAAGACGATGTATATAAAATCGGGTTCTTCCTGCCCGAACTGCTCAACACCAAGAAAGTATTGGTGGGGCGCGACGTGCGGGAATCCTCGCCCGAAATCTTCGCCTATCTGAGCAAAGGCATCGAAGATGCCGGCGCCGATGTGTACGACTTGGGCATCAGCACCACGCCCATGGTCTATTGGGCCACCGCCGAATTCGGTTTCAAGGCTTCGGTGATGATTACCGCCTCGCACAATCCCAAAGAATACAACGGCCTTAAGATTTCGCGCGAGAACGCGTTGCCCGTGGGTTTCGACACCGGCTTGGGGCAGTTGGAACGCTGGCTTCAGGAAAGAGTGGTGTTGCCCGCCTCCGAAAAGGGCAAGACGGTGGCTTTCGACAAGAAGGCCGAATACCTCGCCTTTCAGAGAAAATGGGTGAGTCCCGATGCCGATTTGCTCAAGATTGCCGTGGATTGCAGCAACGGCATGAGTTCGATTTTCATTCACGACCTCTTGGGCAACAAGCCCGTCTATATGTACGATGAGTTGGACGGCACTTTCCCCAATCACGAGGCCAACCCGCTGGAACCCGAAAACATCAAGGATATCTGCCGTCTGGTGCAGGAAACCAAAGCCGATATAGGCGTGATTTTCGACGGCGACGCCGACCGGGTGATGTTCGTGGACGAAAAGTCGCGCTTTATTTCCCCCGACCTGATGATTGCCGTGCTGGGCGATTATTTCCTGAAAGAAAAAGGTTTGAAAGGAAAGGTATTGCAAGATATCCGCACCTCGAAAGCCGTGCGTGACTATGTGGAGAAATATGGCTCCGAAATGGAGATGTGGCGGGTAGGACGTGCCTACGCCGCACTCAAACTGCGCGAAATCGACGGCATCTACGGCGGTGAACTGGCGGGACATTACTATTTTCGCGACTTCAACTATTCCGACTCGGGCCTCATGGCCTGCAGCATTCTCTTGGGCATCTTCGGCCGCTATAAGAAAGAGGGCAAGAAAGTGTCGGAGGTGATTGATTCGATTGCCACCTTTGCCAATTCGGGCGAGGTGAACTTCAAGCTGGACCGCAAGAAAGAGGCCATGGAAGCGGTACGGGAATTCTTCTGCGCCGAAGAAAAGCCCACGGCTTTCTACGATTTCGACGGCTACCGTATCGAATTCAAGGATTGGTGGTTCAACATCCGTCCTTCGAACACCGAACCCTACCTGCGCCTAATTATGGAAGCGACAGACGACAATCTGTTGCAGAAGAAGCTGGAGCAGGCCAAACGGATTATCCTGGGATTTGCCGAATAATCCCATCACTTTCAATTCAATACTAAATTCCTATGCCCCGTCTTAAATCGGACATCGTCATCAAGAACAAGAAAGCGGAATTCCAGTTCTTTCTGGTAGACCGCTATACGGCGGGCATTGCACTTTTCGGCACGGAAATCAAGTCGCTGCGCGAAAGCAAGGCGAGTATCAACGAGGCATTCTGCGCTTTCGGCGGTGTGAACGGGAGAGAACTCTTCGTCCGCAATATGCATATAGCCGAATACAGTCATGGTTCGGCCTACAACCATTTGGCCCGCCGCGAGCGCAAACTGCTTCTCAACAAGCGCGAACTTCACAAACTGCAAAGTAAGGTCAAGGAAAAAGGCTTTACGATTATTCCCGTGCGCCTGTTCATAGACGAAAACGGTCGCGCCAAATTAGAAATTGCGCTCGCGCGCGGCAAGAAACTCTACGACAAGCGCGAATCTATCAAGGAAAAAGATCTGAACCGGGCGATGAACCGGGAAAAACTGCGGATATAGATTTTATCAGCTAAGCTTTATCGTCCAACAGCGAGGGACGGCGTTCGCGGGTACGCGCCAAGGCCTGTTCGTAGCGCCATTGTTCTTTCAGACGGTCGTTGCCGCCCAACAAGACTTCGGGCACTTTCCAACCTTTGTATTCGGGAGGACGGGTATAGACGGGAGGCGAAAGCAAGCCGTTCTGAAACGAATCGCTCAAAGCCGAGGTCTCATCGTTCAACACTCCCGGAATGAGCCGCACCACGGCATCGGTTATCACCGCCGCCGCCAGTTCGCCGCCCGAAAGCACATAATCGCCTATCGAAATCTCACGCGTAACAAGGTGTTCGCGAATCCGCTCGTCCACCCCTTTATAGTGACCGCAAAGAATGATGATGTTCCGGCAAAGCGAGAGCGTGTTGGCCGTAGGTTGGTCGAGTACCGGTGCATCGGGCGAGGTGAAAATCACCTCATCGTAATCGCGCTCGGCTTTCAAGGCCGAAATGCAGTTATCCACCGGCTCAATGCTTATCACCATGCCCGCCCCTCCCCCGTAGGGATAGTCGTCCACCGACTTGTAGCGGTTGGTGCTGTAGTCGCGCAGATTGTGCAGCTGCAAGTCAAGAAAGCCTTTCTTCCGGGCGCGCAGGGGGATGGAAGACTCCAGAAAACCCGCGAACATCTCGGGAAAAAGGCTGATAATGTCGATTCTCATTACTTGCCCTGATTCACCAATTTCAACTTGGCCTCCAACAAAGCCAGATCCTGACGCGCGTGCTCGATTTTCTTCTCGAATTCACGCCGCAACACATCCGAACTCTTCGACTTCGAGATAAAACCCATATTGTTTTCCCAAAGCGTGATGTCGTTGCGTATCTTCTGAATCCTGTTCCGTAAATCCGACACCTCGCGCCCGCTCATCTTGGCCGCGTCCTCGGCGGTTTCTATACCGGCGAACTCGCGCACGGCCCGGCTCGGAACCTTCTCGCCCAAAGCCTTGAACTTCTCGTCGATGGCTGCACGGAAATCGGCATACAGACGCTCCTTGTCCTTCATGGGCACGTGGCCTATCTCCGTCCAACGGCGCTGCAAGTCCTTCACCGCCGTCATCAACGCATCCTTGCCCTCCACCACAATCTTCTTCGCCTCCTCCACCAAGGCTTCCTTGGCGGTCTTGTTGGCATCCTGACTGCTGCGCATGCCCTCGAAATACTCACCCTTGCGTTGGAAGAACGCATCGCAGGCCGTGCGGAAACGCTTCCAAATCTTGTCGGAAAGACGATGCGGCACCGGTCCTATTTCTTTCCACTGCTGCTGCAATTTAAGTATGTCTGCCGTGGCCGCCTTGAAATCGGTCCGCTGCTCGGCGATATTCTCGGCCTTGACGCACAAGTCCACCTTGAGGTTGTAATTGTTGTTCTGCTCGTCGCGTTTCTTGTCGAAAAACTCGTTCTTCGCCTCAAAAAACGCATTCAGACTGCCACGGAACCTTTCCCAAATGGCATCGTTCTCGCTTTGGGGCGCACGGCCTATGCTCTTCCAAAGCTTCATCAACTCGTCCACCTGCGTCGAAGCCTCGTTCCACTGCTTGGCCCCGCGCTCGCTTTCAGCCAACAAAGCCTCCGCCTTTTCGCAAAGAGCCTTTTTCGCCAAAAGATTCTGCTCCATCTCCGCCTGCATCTTGTCGTAATGCTCCTTGCGCTTCTGCAGAATGGCATCCGAAGCGGCCTTGAACCTTTCCCAAATTTCATCCTTCTTCTCCGCCACCACGGGCCCTATTTCCTTCCAACGGTCGTGCAAGGCGTGCAGACTGCGCGAAACCTTGGATATAGATTCCTCCAGCATCAGGCTCTCGGCCTCCTCGCACAACTGCAATTTGGCCTCCAGGTTCTTCTTGTAGTCGAGATCGCGCAACTCGTTGTTGATGCGCACTTTCTCAAAAAATTTCTCCACCAGGAAATGATAGCTCTGCCACAGGTTGTTCGATTCGGCGCGGGCGATGGGCTTGATTTCCTTCCACGTTTCGGTGAGGCGGTTGAACGCATCGTAGGTTTGCTTGAGCGGTTTGTCTTCCTCGATAAGGCCTTTCAGCTCGTCCAGCAACGCCTGTTTCTTCTTGAGGTTCTCCGCCATCAGGCGTTCCAAATCCTCACGCTTTTTCTTGTGGTATTCGCGGATTTTGCGGCCTACCGTCTCGAAGCGCTGCTCCAGTTCGTCTTCGAATTTGAAATCGGCCTTTTCTCCACCCTCCTCCACAAACTTATCCAAGGCCTGCTTGCGCTCCACCCCCGTCCGTTCCTTATACTTGATGCGCAGCAAAGCCACCATATTCTTGGATTCCTCCAACAGCCCCTCCGAAAAAAGCCTTTCCAATCGCTCCACCAATTCCTTGCGCTCCAAAGCCGAAAGTTCATTGATTTCGGCCTCGCTCAACTCTTTCGGAGCCTCGGTTTTCGGTTCGCTCTGCGCATCCTGATGCGACTCTTCGCTTGCTTTCTCTTCGGCCGCTTCTTCGGCTTCTTCCCGCTGACGGGCGGCAATCTGCTCCAGTTGGTTCAGATTCACTTTTTCTTCTTCTGTATGGGTCTGTTGGTTCATGTCTTTGTGATTGTAGGGGTGGGTCGTAAAATTATTCCTGAGTCGTTTCGGGCGCGTCAACCCTTTCCTTTACGATGGTAAGCTCATCGATAAGGTTGGTGGCGCCGGCAAATTTGTCGATGATGAACAGCACGTAGCGCGAATCCACGCAGATGGTGCGTTGCAGGTTGGGTTCGTAATAGATGTCCCCGCTCATGGCTTCCCAGTTGCCGTCGAAAGCAAGGCCGATCAATTCGCCCTTGGCGTTGATAACGGGGCTGCCCGAGTTACCGCCCGTAATGTCGTTGGTGGTGAGGAAGCATACCACCAGCGTGCTGTCGCCGTATTGGCCGTAGTCTTTGGCGTTGTAGAGTTCCTTGAGGCGGGCGGGCACGATAAAGTCGGGATTGCCCGGATCTTCTTTCTGCATCACACCCTCGATGGTGGTGATGTAGTTATAGTGAACCGCATCGGCGGGTGCGTAATCCTGCACGGTGCCGTAACTGAGACGCATCGTCAGGTTGGCGTCGGGCGCATAGGCCTTGTCGGCGTTCATCTCGCGGATACCTTTCACAAACAGACGCGTGTTCTTCTGCTGGCTTTCGCGAGCCTGCGCCCATGTTTCGGCCAACATATTTTCGGCCCAAGCGGCGCGGATAGACATGGCCCATTTATAAACGGGGTCGTTCTGCAACTTCTTTAAATCGGGTTTGTTGAGGAAAGCCTCGTATTTTTCGGGCGTGGCGAACACCGAATTGGCCATCATGTTGTCGGCGATGGCGTCGAAATTCTCCTTGTTCTTGGCCACAAAAGCGCGGAAGTCGGCAGACTGGAGTTCCGCAGCCACGTTTCTGTAATAGAATTCGAGCATACGGGCCACCATATCGCGGTTCACGTCAAAATCGTAATCCTTGAACAAAGCGGGAATCTGCGCCTTGTTCGTTTCCGCGATTTTGGCCACCTGATCGGCATCCTTACGTTCGAGCGCCTGCGCCAAAGCCATGTTCCGGAGGGCAATCATGAAAACCTGCGGGCCGGAGATGATTTCCTGCATCATGCGGTTGTAACCCGTCATGGGCGCCAAGGTTTCGTAAGATTTTTGCAGTTCGGCAAGTACGTTCCGGTATTCGTCCTTGTCGGCCGCCCATGCCGCGAACTGCTTTTCTATCTGCTGTTTCTTTTCCACCACATGGTTTTTCTTAAGCTGGATTTCCTGACCCATGAAGTTCTTCCAATAGTTGGCAATCTGCGCGTAGATGGAAGCGTATTTGATACGTACGGCGGGGTCGGCGGCCATGTGCTTGTCGAGCACGTCCAGTTTGGCGCGGCGGGTGTTGACCGTAGCGGGAGCCACATAGTCGATTACTTCCTGCACGCCCCACGAAGGCATGAAGCGCGAGGTGGAACCGGGATAGCCCATAATCATGGCATAGTCGTCTTTCTCGATGCCGGCAATCGACACGGGCAGGTAGTGTTTGGGCTTGAGAGGCACGTTGTTTTCGCTGTATTCGGCGGGCTTTCCGTCGGGGCTCATATACACGCGGAAAATCGAGAAGTCGCCGGTATGGCGGGGCCACATCCAGTTGTCGGCATCGGCACCGAATTTACCGATGGATTCGGGAGGGGTTCCCACCAAACGCACGTCCTTATATTCTTCATAGACCAGCATGTAGTATTCGTTGCCTTCAAAATAGGATTTGGTGTGAACCAAATACCTGCCACCCTCTTCGGCTTCTTTGGCGATGCGTGCCGACACGGCTTTGGCGCTGTCGGCGCGTTCCCTTTCACTCATTCCGTCGTGGAGGGAAGCCAGCACCTTGTCGCTGATGTCTTCCATACGCACGAGGAATTTTACCGTAAGGCCGGGGCAAGGCAACTCTTCGGCCTTGGTCATGGCCCAGAAACCGTTGGTAAGGTAGTCGTGTTCCACCGTGCTGTGCGACTGAATCTGACCGTAGCCGCAGTGGTGGTTGGTGAACAGCAGGCCTTCGGGAGAAACGATTTCGCCCGTGCAGCCGCCGCCGAATTGCACGATGGCATCCTTGAGCGAGGAGTTATTGATGTCGTAGATGTCTTGTGCCGTGAGTTTCAATCCCAACTTGTGCATCTGTTCGATGTTCAGTTTCTGAACCAGGAACGGCAGCCACATACCTTCGTCGGCGCGGGTTTTCAGCGGTGCGAGGGCCAGCAGGGCCACACACACCAACAACAATTTCTTTTTCATAAAGCTTTATCTTATATATTCAATTTTTATATTAATAAAACATTCTGTCCATCACACATACTTCTCGCCCGCCTTCTCGCTCACATCGCTCACAATGCGGCGAAGCATCTGTTCCTGGTCGCGCTTGCAGACCAGCAGACTGTGGGCGGTTTCCACCACGATGCAGTCTTCCAGCCCCTGCAACACCACCACCTTGTCTTTGGGGGCGTTGACAATGCAACCGTGCGTGTCGTAGGTAAAGATATTCTTGCCCACAAGCGTGTTCTCGTCGGCGTTCTTGGGGCGCAGTTCGTAGAGCGAACCCCACGTCCCCACATCGCTCCACCCGAAATCGGCCGCCATAACATATACATTCCGGGCCTTTTCCATAACGCCGTAGTCCACCGAAATGCCCTTGCAGACCAAATATACCTTCTGTATATACTCGGCCTCCTGCGGCGTGTTGTATTTGCCCACGCCCGAAGCGAAAAGTTCGTCCACTTCGGGAAGATGTTCCTTAAAAGCCTTCATCGCGCTCTTGAGCGACCAAATGAAAAGACCCGCATTCCACAGGAATTCACCGCTCTCCACAAAGGTACGCGCCATTTCAAACTCGGGCTTTTCCGTAAAAAGCTTCACTTTCCTTAGACTCGGACAAGCGGGGTCTATCTCTTTGGAGGAGTCGAACTGAATATAGCCGTAGCCTGTGTTCGGATAGGAGGGCGTGATGCCGAGGGTAATGAGCCAATCGTTTTGCGAAGCCTTTTCGGCAGCCTCCTCAATCACGCGGCTGAACACATCTTCCTTCAACACCACGTGGTCGGCGGGAGCCACCACCACCGTGGCATTCGGATTGACGGCGTGTATCTTGTAGTTGGCGTAGGCGATGCAGGGCGCGGTATTCTTGCGGTGCGGCTCGCAAAGCACATTCTCGGGCTTTATCTCAGGCAGTTGCGCCAACACCAAATCGCGGTAGGCCATGCCCGTCACCACCAAGATGTTCTCGGGCGGACAGAAGTTCGCGAAACGCGCGAAAGTCTGCTGAAGAAGTGTCTTCCCCACCCCCATCACATCAATAAACTGCTTGGGGCAGGCCACCGTGCTCATCGGCCAAAAGCGGGTGCCGATGCCCCCCGCCATAATCACTACATAATAATCCTTGTTCATCTCTCTCTGTTATGCAAGGTTAAAACGCCCGTACAGAAAAAAAATACCTGCGCGGGCGTTGATAGGAGACAAAGATACGAAAAGTCGAGAGTAGAGGCAACTGCAAGCCCTGCTTGCAAGTTGACTCTACCGAGACGCAGTATCTTCAGCGAAGCTAAAGATACGAAAAGTCGAGCGCAGAGCCAACCTGCAATTTTTTTGCAGGTTGCTCCCGCGATTTGTATCAGAAGAGGCCAAGCTCGCTTGGACGATGCCGAGAACGAGGAACAAAGCCAAGCAAGATTGCTTGGCTTTACCGAGACGAAGTATCTTCAACGGAGCGCAAGCGAAGCTAAATATAAGGAATTAAGCGTGACCGTAAAGAAAAAATCGCTAAAACTTAAATTTCACGCCAATCCGTAACCCGTGGCTGTTGAACGACAGGTAATCCGTGCCCATATAGCGCTGTGGTTCGGCACCCAATAGTTCTCGTGCAGTCTCCTTGTCCCCCTTTTCCGAGGTTTGTTTCAAATCGGCCCAATCGAACTTTATAAAGTTTGAAACGGAGAATTGCCATTCCAAAGAAAGTGAAATGAGTTGTGAAAGATGAATGTTCATACCCACCGCGCCTAAAAATCCAGCCTTGAACGCCCAATGGGAACCATAGGCCTGTTGATTGAATGTGGCGCAATTCCATTCCGGATTATCATAGACAGAGAAACTTTGATGAGCCCAAATATGAGCGACAGAAAAGACCATACCCGCTTTGGCATAAGGGTCGACCCGATTAAACCCGGGGGAAGCCACCAATTGTACGGAGAAGCTCCCGCTTTCGGCACGCAGACGCAACTCTTGGGCAACAGAATACCCAAGTCTCTCATCTATGGAATCCCTCCAAGCCATCATAAGATTGTTTTCTTTATCCGTATTGAGGTAAGCCATATAATTGCCCCCGAAGTCAATCGCCAAATACTTATTGAATCGGTAACCGAAGTTCACACCTACTTTCCATCCTTCCGAGAAAGAACATCCGTTATCGCTCAGATATCTACCGAAATTAAGAGGAATAAGCCAACTCCAATCACCGCCACATCTCTCAATCTCATGATAGCCATAATTCAGTCCGGAACCCAACTCTCCGCTCGCTATGGAAAAACCATATCCCAACGAACCTTCCACATAAAACCTCTTGAATGGAAATTCGGGAACGGGCTTCTTCTCCTTCTTTTCCTTGGCCACCGCCGTCGGAACACTCAACGAAAGCACTAGCAGAAAGAGGAACCAAATCGTTATACGTTTATTTTTCATCGTACCACTAATTTTTGAGTTATACGATTTTCCTTACAAGTCACACGAAAAATAATTTTGATTGTTATTGGTTTTCAATGGGTAAATTTACAAAAATTTTTGTAAATCACAAAAATAATCGCATTTCGATTCACCTGTTCCACAAAAAAGCCCCGTGCAAAGCCGACCGTATTCGTTTTTTCCGTGTAGTTACACACTTTTAGGAAACCAAGATACGAATAAGCCAAGTGCCTAGCCCGCTTGAAAAAAAACAATATAGTAAAGTATAATTTGCTTTATATTGTATTTTTGCATTTAAAGTAAACTTTACTATATTTGCAAGCAAACAACATTTTATATTTGCAGATAAACATTATTTTATGAATACGCGATATTCGGACAGCGAAATCATCCAAATACTTGGCGAGCGGCTCAGAAAGTACCGCATCGCGCTGGGGCTTACCCAAGCGGAACTCTCCGCAAAGGCGGGAGTATCCAAGATGACGATTCACAAATTCGAATCGGGGACAGCCGGCAACATATCCATGCAGACGCTCCTGTCCTTACTGCGCTACACCGGGCTCCTCGGCAACTTCGAGACCTTGATTCCGGACGTGCCGGCATCGCCCTATTCCCCCATTCCAAATCGAAAACGTGTAAGACATGGCAACAAGATACAGCAATGATACACAGATGATAACGGTTTCCCTTTGGGGAAAGCCCATCGGCACACTGTCGTGGAATCCGAGGATGCAGGTCAGCACCTTTTGGTTCGCCCCCGCGTATTTCCAAGAGCCCTACGACCTCGCGCCCATCACCTATCCCAAAGACTTGCAATCATCGGCCATCGGCATTCCCGGCCTCCGCGAGCCGAAAATCTACCAAGGGCTTCCCCCTTTCCTGGCAGACTCTCTGCCCGACCGATGGGGCAACACCCTCTTTGACCAATGGTTCGCCGACGAGGGTCTGCACGAGAAAGACAAGACCCCGCTGACCAAACTCTCGTTCATCGGGAAGCGTGCCATCGGTGCGTTGGAATTCGCGCCGGTTATCGAAAACGGATTTTATGAAAATCAGACCGTACGGATAGATGCCCTCTACGAACAGGCAAAACTGGTGGAACAGCACCTTGCCGACACAACCATTGCCCATGGAGAGCCTCTCACGAGGAAAGCCCTCATGGCTCTCGGCACCTCCGCCGGCGGCCGTCAGATGAAAGCGATTGTCTCCATTGCGCCAGACGGTTCCTATCATAGCGGGCAGACCTCGGATGATCCTACCTATAAGCCCTGCATCCTCAAGTTCAACACACCCCAACACGCGCTTTCGGAAACCGAAATGGCCTATCATGAGATGGCCGTGGCGGCCGGCATCCGCATGATGCCCAGCCGTCTCATCGAGGTGGAGGGTGTGCGTCATTTCCTAACGCTACGATTCGACCGCCGGGACGGACGCAAGATTTTCACACAGACTCTTGCGGCGATAGCCCCCGACGCCCGCAGTTACGAAGACCTTTTCCGCACTGCCCGCACGCTCGCCGTTCCCAAGCCGGAAATCGACGAATTATTCCGCAGGGCCGCCTTCAATGTCTTGGCCAACAACACAGACGACCATAACAAGAACTTTTCCTTCCTGATGGATAAAGATGGTGCGTGGCATCTTGCGCCCGCCTACGACATAACGTTCATCATCGACACCAACGGCCGTGAGCCCGAGAAAAACCGCTGCATGCCGATTGCCGGGAAAGTGACCGACATATCGGAAGCGGACTTGATACAGCTTGGGCGGAACAATGCCGTGAGAGACCCCGCCGGCATCATCCGCGAGGTGCGGAAAGGCATCGCCTTGTTTGTGGAGGTGGCCCGCCGTAACGGTGTGGATGCGTTCCATATCGAACTCATCGCCGGCCGCCTTGCGGAGCTCAATCCCGACTTGGGCATCACCGTTTCGGGCCAAGCGGCCTTTTCGTTCACGTCCTTGGATGGAACGCAAGTTGAAAATGTCCGCTTCGAGCGCACCGAGTCCGGCAACATCCATATCTTAGCGCGGATAGGTAGCCGTGATGTCAAGCACGTGGTAACGCCCAAGAAAGCGCTTTATCAAGAAATCCTAACGGCAGGCTTCAACACCATGCCCGATAAGAAAAAGGAAGAGCTCGCCCGCAAATACCTCCTGCACGAAGGGCGATGAGAGAAAGTATAAAATGAAAGACATATGACTATAGCTGAATTACTGAAACAAGTAGGCATTACTAAATTCAATAAGCCTATCAAATGGGCAGAACCTTGTCCCTGCGAAAAACAAGGAGTATATATCATTTCTTTCTGCGCAGACCCGAACATTGAAATGAAGAAGCCTGCAAAGCCGCAATTTGACAATAAAGCCATTCAGACGTGGATTGATTTTTTACCCGAATTCCAATTGAACAAGCAACGTCCAACCGTGGAAAAAGTGAAACAAGAACTCCAACGTTTTTGGTTGCCGAAAGAAAACATCCTTTATATCGGTAACACTACTCGACCTCTACGTGATAGAATTGATGAAGAATACAATACGCAATTAGGCAAGGGCGGGCCTCATTCCGGTGGTCAATGGTTGAAAACATTAGCAAACATTAACAAACTTTATATTCATTATATCCCGACAGAATCAATAGAAATCAAACCTATTCTTTTGGAGCATTTCCGAAATACGATTGGGGAATTGCCATTTGCCAATCTAACCATACAAGCTCCTAAACCCGAGAATATCAATTCTTATAAAAAGAATCATGGCTTCTCAAAACAACGCAAAAAATAGGCTCCGTTTGAGGAACATAAATTATAATTGCGGAGACTGTAGTATAGTGCGATTGTTTCCGAATTCATCGTCCCAAGTAATGCGCAAGTTCAAAACTTTTGTATGACCTTCAGATAAATGAATGCGTTCTTCACGTCTACCATTGCGTGGAGTTATTAAATCGTATGGTCCCCACTTGTCATTTATAATGACACCTTTAAGACTATTCCTATCAAGAATCTCTATTCGCACATTGCGGGCATCAGCCAACCCTGAGTTATAGAAATATACCCTTTTGCTTCCCTTTCCATCACTAACTATATTACATGCAACCTGAGCTTGTTTCTCCTGATCTTCTTCTTTTCGGTATTGCCCAATCTGCAAGTCATTCAATAGTTTTTCTTGTTGATTAATTTTCTTATCATGTCGGAAATACATAAATAATCCTCCCATTATACCAAAGCTAGTGAGCACAAAATCGCCCCATTCTTTAATCCATTCAATGAAGTACATATTATTTGATTTTGATATATTTGTTTCCTTTAAATGCTTTTAGAAGTTCCTTTTGGATATACGATTTTGCATCTTTCGCAATTTGTTCTTTTACTTCTTCAATCGCTTCTCCGTTCAGGTCTTTTAGTTCTTCAATACCACCCAAATATTCACGATTGCACATCGTACATTTCACATACGATTTATCTTTGTTTGATTCAAAATGGTCATCACTGCCACAAGTAGCGCAACGTAAATGAACCATATAATTATCCTTCAACCCCGTCATATTATTCTCATATTTAGTTCCTTCCTTCTACCAATCCCTTATATTGCCGTAGCAACCGAGTAACGAGTTGCATTTCATCAAGATTTTTGGCGAAGCCATACGCCTCCATAACGGCGGCATCGTTAGCTTGGTGGGCTTTCAACAACTCCGGAAATAAATACATACTTCCGTATAAATCGGCGAGTGTTGCGTCCGAATACTTTTCACGAGCATCCAATATCGCTTGCGCCGTTTGCTCAATCTTCTCCTTTTGCTTCGACGTAACCGTAGGCCACGGAAAATTGTTATAAACGATTTCTTTTGAATATCTATATCTACTTTCCAACCGACCTCCCACAATCCGCATCCATGCATTGTGAACCGAAGATGTCAATACGCCGAAATGATATAATGTGGCATCAGGAACAAGCTTAACAAGATTACTGCATAAAACTTCCGCCCCCATAAAACCGATAGGAATGTAATCTCTCTTTTCAGAAGACGTTTCAGGTATGAGCAAATAATTCCCTTTTGGCATATTTTCAACATGGAAACGGGTTGGATGGTCAGCTAACTTGACCGTTCCCGCACTTTTGCTTGCCAAACGAAATTCGCGCACGGCATTTACCCGTTTCATGCATTCGGGCAATTTGAGCAGTTCCATAGGATTCACATCACCCAGCCACAAACACCAACGCGGACGACGGTTGATAAATTCATCAGAACCATACCAACACTTAAAATATTTCTCCGAAGCGGGTTCCTTTTTGACGAATTCTTCTTTTTCCTCGTCTTTAAAAAGATAAAAACCGCCATCTATCGGCTTATTCCCGATACCGATTTCCGGAACATCACATAAAGCCTTCGTCCTGCCTTCTACAAAAATATTTTCTCCGTCAAACAGATAGCCATTTATATTGGCAACTTCACGAACTGAATCACCCTCATAAATCTTGCGCTTGTTCTCAGAGGTACCCATTGAGAAACCTATAATCACACAATGTACACGTGCTTTTTGGCTGGCCTCGCTGTTCCACACAAAAGTACGCCACGCAAAATCGATATGTACGCCTGATTCCATCAGCGGTTTCCAAAATGCAGCCACCTGCTCCCCTTGCGTAATAGAATTTGTGGAAACAAGAGCCGCGTGGATATTCGGATTTTCAAGCATCAGTTCCTGCGACTTCTTGAACCAACCTGTAACATAATCCATTTCGCCGGCTTTTTCCCATTTTTTACCGAATACAGCAAGTAAATCTTCCTTTTGTTCCGCAGACATAATACGACTGCCTACGAATGGCGGATTTCCTATGATGTAGTTTAAATCGGCAACAGGAACAACCTCATGCCAATCCATACGCAATGCATTACCTTCGCAGATATTGGTATAGGTTTTCAGCGGCAATGGATTAAGGTCTAAACTAACAATGGCCGCAGTCTCCTGCAACATCTGCAATTCGGCAATCCATAGGGCCGTTTGTGCAACCGAACACGCAAAATCGTTAATCTCTATGCCATAGAATTGGTTAATCGATACCTCAATTATCGCGTCAAGACCCAAAACAGGAGTACTATTATTCGCGCCATACATAATCCTAATTACCTCGTTTTCAAGCCGACGAAGTTCCGTATAAGATTCCGTCAAGAAGTTACCCGAACCACAAGCTGGGTCAAAAAACTTGAGCGATGCCAATTTCTTTTGGAAAGCGCGGGCTTTTTCTATTTTAGTCTTTACTGCGGACAATGACTGAATGGCTTTCAATTCAGCCTTCAAATCATCGAGAAAAAGCGGGGCTATGACTTTGTGGATACTTTCAATGGACGTATAGTGCATGCCGCCTTTGCGACGTGTTTCGGGGTTCAGCGTTGATTCGAAAACAGCACCGAATATGGTCGGCGAAATACCCGACCAATCGAAATCATCGCTGGCACGTTGCAAAATCAAGGTACGAATTTCATCGCTAAGACATGGTATCTCAATATTCCCCGAAAACAAACCGCCATTAACATAAGGGAACTCTGCTAAAGCCTTGTTTAGATATAATTTGCCTCTATCTTCCTCATTTGTATCCAGCACCTGAAAAAGTTGGCTTAACTTGTCGTGAAAATCAACTTCTGAGAATTGCGCCATATAGTCGTGAAACATATTCTTCTTGCCAAAGATACCGGCATCCTCGGCATAAAGACAGAACACCAAGCGAACACACAGTTTGTTTAACGACTTTTGGCTTTCGGGGTTATCGGGATTCTTATATTCGCGCAAAATCTTGTCATAAAGCTCACCAACAATCTCCCCCGCCTGAACGCTAACCTCCAACTCTTTTTTGACATTTGTCGCCGTATTGTCAACAAGAAACTGCAAACGATGATACTCTTTTTCGAGATCGGCCAAACAGATTATCTCTGGAGGGTCATTGGGACGCTCCATATCGTGAACCTCGAAAGTCGTGAAGTTGCATACCACTATCCATTGCGGCGTTTGCGAGGCAGGCAATCCAGCGGCATATCGTCTTGCTTGTTGATAGGGCGTGAGCATCTGACCATCCGATTGTTTTGCTTTTGCAGTCAAGTCTATATGGGAACTTTTCTGCTCAATCAGTACTTTGGTTGTCGGAATATAAAAATCTATAGAATCATGCCCCTTCTCCTGCGTAATAATCTTTACAGGAAACTCAGGGTCTATAATGAGAGTCGGATTTTGAATTTCAAAAACACTCAACAAGAGGTCTAACCAAAAACTTTGCGCTTCCCTCTTCTCATATCCCCTACCTTTCCACCTTTCGGCAAATTCTTTGGCCGCTTTTCTTTGTTTCAAATTAGTCCCCATATATAGCACTCTCCTACTTTAGTTACACTACAAATTTACAAAATTTTACGCAAAATAAGATGCCCTTATTTTTATGCAATTTTGCAGTTGTACTTCAAATTTACATAAAATTCCGCCAACGCTTGGCAAGTCAAATAAACTTTATCTATTTGTTTTTCTGCAACAAATGAAATTCTACTCGTTTTTTTTGTGTAACTACACACTTTTAGGAAACAAGTTCAAAATCCGACCATAATAATTGCGTAGACACCGCCGACACAATCTGAGAATTGAGGAACATTGCCTACCCAATAAATTCTAGTACCCCAATATTTTGAGCATCGATTTGTAGCTCTGTTCCTTGGCGAAGAGTTTGGTGGTGTATTCACCGTCGGCGTCCTTGTCGATGATGATGTGTTTGGGAGCGGGAATCAGACAGTGCTGAATGCCGCCGTAGCCGCCCAACGACTCCTGATAGGCGCCCGTGTGGAAGAAACCTATATACATAGGCTCGCCGTCGGTAAGCTTGGGCATGAACACGGCGTTGGAGTGCGCCTCGGTATTGTAGTAATCCTGACTGTCGCAGGTGAGGCCGCCGAGGAACACCCGTTGATATTCGTTGTCCCATTTGTTGATGGGCAGGAGGATGTAACGCT